>NZ_JAJCHL010000108.1:0-9240 GCF_020554505.1 Caldibacillus sp. 210928-DFI.2.18 | reverse complement strand
CAACGGTTGATTTCTCAAATGACTTTCTGCATGTGATTCGTTCAGCAGCCCCTACGTAATATTTGTATTTGTGATAAGCTACACTAATTCCGGGAAATATTTTTACAGACAAAACAATTATTCGAATGGAGGCCACTGAAAAAGTGCGTAATAATCTTGCTAAACACCGTATTTAGATATATTATCGGGTTTTATCATACTATATATGTTAGTAAATCTTTTTAAATAGTTTTTCAATGGCCTTATTCGAATGTCTCAATTTTTTCCGGCTTTAAGTACTTGGCAAGCAAACCATGTTTTGGCGATAATAAGTAACTGGCTAAAAAGATAAGCCCGGTTGCAAATGCCATAGACCCTGAAATGGAAGTATCAATCCAAGCAGCAATAAAATATCCGATGACGGCGGAAGCGACTCCGAATAATCCGCTGATAACAACCATCATGTGCAGTCGATCGGTCCAAAGATATGCGGAGGCTGCCGGGGTAATTAACATCGCAACGACCATAATCGCCCCAACCGCGTCAAAGGAAGCCACCGTTGTAATTGAAACCAGACTCATAAACAGATAGTGCATAAAAAGAACCGGTATCCCGACACTTGCGGCAAGTCCGGGATCGAAAGTGGTAATTTTCCATTCTTTATAGAAAGCGATAATAAATAATAAGACAACAAAAAACACAAGAGTTAAGATGGCTGTAGCTTTTGGAATGCTTCCCACGATTGGCAACGTAATTCTATTCCAGGGAATAAATGTGATTTCCCCCATTAATGCATGCTGGACATCCAAATGGGCATTTCCGACAAAAGCTTCAATTAAAATAACCCCGATGGCAAAAAGGGTTGTGAATACAATTCCAATGGCCGCCTCTTGTTGCACATCTAAAGAGTTGAGCCATTGGACAAACAAGGCGGTCAAAAGTCCTGCAATAATGGCACCGATGAGCATATGGACTCCGGTCAATTCTTGCGTAATAATAAATGCAACAACAATACCAAGTAAAACGGTATGGCTAATAGCGTCAGCCATCATAGCCATTTTCCGTAAAATTAAAAAGACACCGATCAAACCGCATGATAAACCGACTAAAGATGCTGTCAAAATAATCCAGGCGGTGTATGTCATTCTATTGAACCTCCTTTTTCAAAACAGAGGTGGGGATCGATTGTAAGATTTCCTGTTTTTTATGGTGCTTCATTTGCCAATATTGAACAAGAATTCCTTTTTCTTTTCCAAAAATTAACGAGATGATAAAAAAACTCGCTGCCAAAACAACAATAAATGGTCCTGTTGGCCAACCGTTGCCGATTGCACTAATAAGCGTACCAATCATACCGGATGCACCGCCAAATAGGGCTGAAATGATAACCTTCGTTTGAAAAGAATGTGTCCAATAACGGGCACTGACTGCCGGAAAAATAAGAAGTGCTGCGATAAGGATAACACCAACTGCTTGAATACCAACGACAATGGTTGTTACCAGAAGAATCGTATACACAACATCCATTCCTTTTAACGGCAAACCGAGCCCACTGGCAAACTGGCGATCAAATAAATAGATTTTCCATTCCTTAAATCCAATAACAACAACTGAAACAACCAAAATGGCAAGAATGGACATTGTCCACACATCTGATTGCACCATAGAAGCGGATTGACCCAGGATAAAGTTATTTAAGCCGCTTTGGTTCCCGCTTGTTCGGTTAGCGATCGTTAAAAGCATAATCCCAAAACCGTAAAAGATTGATAGAATCATCCCCATTGCCGTATCTTCTTTAATTCTTTTTGTCAACGCTTATTTTTATTAATTCAATTTTTTTTACCTAAGGAAACTTAGGAGTTGGAAAACAAAGCGGTTCAAGCGGTAAAATTATTCTACTTCTTTATAAAAAGTGATTTAAATTGGGGACAGAAAAAATGGCAAGCATTTCGAGGAGGGAGTGCTCGTATATCATTTGTTCTCGCTGAGTAATACGATGGCATCTTTTTTTTAAAACCGTGAATCCTATCCATTTAAAGTCTGTCACTTTCTAAGTATTTCTGAGTTATTATGATTTCTTAATTTGGTAGGTCAGTCAATTTACTAAAAAAGTGGTTTTTATTATAACTCAACTTTCGCACACAGTAATATTTAAGCATTGCTTGATATAATTAGGTATAGTAACCAACCATTTATTCATTTGATTTTTAAAGATGTCCATGTTCAAAGAAACCTTGGCTTCCGCCAAAGTTTGGAAAAGGTCAATAAGCGATTGGAGGGCAGTAATAAAATCTATGTCTTTTACATTGTACAACCGGCACTTGCTAAAGACCAAAGCCCGGTGCCCCTTGTCATCATGTCTTATCCTGAGCCTCTACAAGAACAACAATTTCAATCATTTAAAGATTGGGTTTATACAAATGTTTATTCCTTTATCTAAATTTATCCAGTAAAAAGTGCAAGAACCAGTTGAAAGAAATCGAGGTCAAAAGCACTTCTGATTTACGAACACCATTATTTGGCAGTGAAAGAAGACTTAGTTTTATTCAAATCACTTTGGTCGAATGATAGAAAGTAGGGGGTTTTATGGAATCGAAACTAGTCATCATTCGTGGGAATTCAAGAAGCGGAAAAACAACGATTGCGAAAAGACTTCAAAACTATTTTGGTTATGGAACACTCTTAGTTTCTCAGGATGTTGTTCGGCGTGAGATGTTAAACGTTCATGATCGGGATGGGAATCTATCAATTGACCTAATTCGGCAAATTGCAGAATACGGTAAAGGAAAATGTGAATATGTGATTGTGGAAGGGATATTGTACAAGGCCTGGTATGGAGAGATGTTGACGAATTTAATCCGGTTTTTTGAGGGGAATGCCCATGTTTTTTACTATGATCTTACATTTGAAGAAACGCTAAAACGTCACAATTCGAGTCCGAAGAAAACGGAGTTCGGAGAAGAAGCTCTCCGTAAATGGTGGAGGGAAAAAGATTATCTTGGTGTACCTGGAGAAACATTTCTAACCAATGATATGTCAGAGGATGATATTTTTACATTCATTATCAAACAATTACAAAAGTGATGACACAAATTGGTGTGTTGATCCAAGAAGGATTAACCACCTTTTTTCAATACCAATTCATATACATCCATAACAAATGCATAAAAAATAAAAAATCAAAGGGTTGACATTTTACCCCGCGGGGTATATTATAGGTTATGTGATTGATAATCACGAACGAATAAGTGAAAATCTTAAATAGGCATCAAGTAAAAGTCGTTAGTAAAATACGACTATTTTACCGCCCGGGAATATACCCATACAGGTATATTAATGAAGTCAACGACTATTTATTTTTAGTAAATTTAATACCATAGGGGGTAACTGAATGATAAAAGCAAATCTTCAATTAGATGCTAAAGGTCTAGCTTGTCCTATGCCAATAGTAAAAACCAAAAAAGCAATTACCGATCTTGAAGAAGGTCAAGTTTTGGAAGTTCAAGCAACAGATAAAGGCTCCAAGGCAGATTTAGCTGCTTGGGCAAGTTCTGTAGGACATCAATATTTAGGAACAGTAGAAGAAGGCGATGTATTTTATCATTACATCCGTAAAGGTTCTAGTGAACCGGAAGTGGAAAAAACATTCGAACACACTGTTTCACTTAATGAAATTGAATCACGTGATGGCTTAATTTTAGACGTGCGTGAAGAGGCTGAATATGCATTTGGGCATATTGAAGGTGCTAAATCCATCCCTTTGGGAGAATTAGAATCAAGACTCGAAGAATTGAATAAAGAACAAGAGATTTATGTGGTTTGCCGTACCGGAAAACGCTCGGATATGGCAGCACAAATTTTAGCTAAAAATGGCTTTACAAAAGTATATAACGTTCTACCAGGCATGACTGAGTGGAACGGTAAACTAACAAAAGAGGTATAGGAGGAATTTAATATGTCTAATAAAGTAGCGATTATTGCAGCAAACGGTGGTTTATTTGATGCCTATAAAGTATTTAATATTGCAACAGCAGCAGCAGCTTCAGAAAAAGAGGTACAAATCTTTTTCACTTTTGAAGGGCTAAACTTAATTCATAAACAAGCAATGCACGCTTTAGAAATGCCAGCGGGAAAGGAACATTTAACCGAAGGGTTTGAAAAAGCAAATGTTCCTACTATCCCACAACTAGTTGAGATGGCACAGGAACTAGGTGTTAAATTTATAGCATGTCAAATGACAATGGATGTTATGGGACTTACGAAAGAAGATTTCGTTGATGGTATAGAAGTTGGTGGAGCAGTAACATTCCTAGAATATGCAAAAGATGCATCACCAACATTAACTTTCTAATTAGATGATCAATCTTTATGCAGTGGAGAAATTCTCCACTGTTAAAAAATAACTCAAAATATACCTAGGGGGGTAATTTGGTGATGGCAGTATATAAATGGACTGCAGCAGAAGTTGCTCGAAAAGTAATTGATAAGGAAGAATTATTTATTTTAGATGTTCGTAATCATGATGCATTTGAGGATTGGAAAATTGAAGGACATAAATTCGAGTATTTAAATATCCCTTACTTCGAATTAATAGATGGTGTAGAAGAGATTTTGCCTAAACTTCCAACAGATAAGGAAGTATTAGTAGTATGTGCTAAGGAAGGATCTTCCGTTATGGTAGCAGAAATGCTTTCTGAAGCTGGTCGTGAAGTTGCATATCTTGAAGGTGGAATGAAATCTTGGAGTAGTTATCTAGAACCAATTAAAGTTTCCGATTTAGAAAATGGTGGGGAGATATACCAATTTGTCCGTTTAGGAAAAGGTTGTTTATCTTATATGGTAATTTCTGAAGGCGAAGCAGCTATTATCGATGCAGTCCGTTTCACGGATGTATTCACAAACTTTGCTAAAGAAAAAGGTGTAGAAATCAAACATGTATTTGATACGCATCTACATGCGGATCATATCTCGGGTGGACGTCACATTGCAGCTGCAACAGGCGCTACTTACTACCTACCACCCAAAGATGCTACAGAGGTAGTATTCGACTACACACCTCTAACAGATGGGCTAAACATTAAAATTGGTGCATCTCAAATTGATGTAAATGCATTTTACTCACCTGGTCATACAATCGGTTCGACTTCATTTATAATCGATAATCAGTTCTTATTAACAGGAGATATTCTTTTTATTGATTCCATTGGTCGTCCTGACTTAGCAGGACTTGCGGAAGACTGGGTAGATGATCTACGTGAAACATTATATTCTCGTTATCGTGAACTTGCAGAAGACCTAGTCGTATTACCAGCACACTTCATGATTATTGATGAATTAAATGAAGATGGTACTGTAGCAAGAAGACTAGGTGATTTATTTAAAGAAAACCATGGTCTGAATATCGAAGACGAAGATGAATTCCGTCGTACGGTAACGGATCATTTGCCACCACAACCAAACGCATATCAACAAATTCGTCAAGTCAATATGGGTAAAATTACTCCAGATAATGATGAACAAACTGAAATGGAGATTGGTCCAAACCGTTGTGCCGTCCGCTAAATGTTGATTTGTAATTTGAAACAACAATTGATATTAGAAAATTTTATTTTGATATTCTGAGAGAGGCTGTTTGTAAAACATAAAATAGGGGCTTAATTCGGAAAACTTTAAATATAAAATGGAGGACTATCAAATGAACATTACCAAAACATTAGATGCAAAAGGTCTTGCATGTCCAATGCCTATCGTTAAAACCAAAAAAGCAATCGATGCGATTAAATCAGGAGAAGTACTTGAAGTAGTTGTTACAGACAAAGGTGCATTGAACGATATACCTGCTTGGGCAAAATCAGGCGGCCACACTGTGTTAGAACAAAAAACAGAAGAGGATGTTCTATACTTTTATATTCAAAAAGCATAATGAAAATCAAATAGCGAGTAGAATCACTACTCGCTTTTCCTGATGTAGAAAGGAGGTTTATCAATGGTTTTAACATTTATTATCGTCATATTTGCTATTGGATTTATTGGTTCATTCTTATCCGGTATGTTAGGCGTCGGCGGTTCCATTATTAAATATCCGATGCTATTATATATTCCACCTTTATTTGGTATAGTCGCATTCACGGCCCACGAAGTGTCGGGGATAAGTGCTATACAAGTATTATTTGCCTCCATCGCTGGTGTATGGGGGTATCGTAAAGGAGGATATCTAAACAAACAACTCATCGTTTATATGGGTGGAGCTATTCTCATTGGTAGCTTAATTGGTAGTTATGGATCTAGTTTATTATCGGAACAAGCAGTGAATGTCGTATATGGTATTCTTGCTTTAGTTGCGGCAGTGATGATGTTTATACCAAAAAAGCTAGTGGAAGATATGCCATTAAATGAAGTGACATTTAATAAGCCACTGGCAGCAATTCTAGCTTTAGTAGTTGGAATCGTATCTGGTATTGTTGGAGCAGCAGGAGGATTTTTGCTTGTACCAATTATGTTAACAGTTCTGCATATCCCAACGAGAATGACGATTGCTACAAGTTTAGCTATTACCTTCATATCTTCCATTGGGAGTAGTATTGGTAAACTGATCACGGGACAGGTAGATTATCTACCAGCTATCATTATGATTATTGCAAGTATTATAGCCGCCCCACTCGGTACGAAGGTTGGTAAGAAAATGAATACCAAAATCTTACAGTTTATTCTAGCTATTATGATTGCTGGTACTGCCATTAAACTTTGGATCGATATTTTATAATGTAATTTAATATTAACTTTTTACTACTTACAATTGTTTAGAATGCAACAATAAGACAGAAGGCCTCCCTTTTTAAAAAAATTTTGGATACAAATTATATTGGAAAAAATTTTTTAGCTGGTACCTTGACAATATACCTTGAGGGGTATATTACAATGCTTATAAATTCAATGAATAAGTTTATTATTGTAATATGAGTGCAACTAAAACACATTTATAAAAAACGCTATATCAAAAAGGTATTAAATTTGTCACTTTAAGATGATAGATAATCCTTTTTTAAAAGGGAGGAATATTGAATGGAATATGATAAATCAGTTGTCAATCGTTTAAAACGAATTGAAGGACAGATCAAAGGTGTTTTAAATATGATTGAACAAAATAAAGATTGTCGAGACGTGATTACTCAATTATCTGCCTCACGTTCTGCCATTGATCGTACAATTGGTTTAATTGTGAGCATGAATTTAGAACAATGTGTTCGTGAAAATATAAAAAATGGTGAAGATACGCAAGAACTTGTAAAAGAAGCAGTAAATTTATTAGTAAAAAGTAGATAAAAGGTTCAACAGCTTTTCTTTAATTAGAAAAGCGTTCCATGCCTTTTTTTGTATTTTTTATACCCAGGTGGGTATAAGGTTTTTAAATATAGATGCATGAAAATAGGTAGGATATTTTAATTGTTAGTAATATACATTTAGGGGTATTAAGGAGGAGGCTTTAAATCAATGGGAATAATGGAGTGGATTATTATTGTTGCTGTTGCTCTTATTTTTCTTAGCCGTTTTATTCCAACAAAAGGGATAACGAATATAACTGTTGAACAAGCGAAGAAAAGAATAAATGATAAAAATATTCAATGTATAGATGTTCGAACAACAGGTGAATATAAATCAAACCATCGACCACAGTTTAAAAATATTCCCCTTAACGAACTACCGAATAAAGTAAATAAGCTAGATAAAAATAAAGATATTATTGTCATTTGTCAAAGTGGTATGAGAAGTGCAAAAGCAGCAAAATACTTAAAAAAACAAGGTTTTAAAAATATTTATAATGTTAAGGGCGGAATGAGTGCTTGGTATTAAGAAAGGAAGAAGTCTAATGGCAAAACAAATTACACCAGAAGAAGTTGAGGTGCGTCTAAAAAATCAAGAAGCTGTGGATATTATTGATGTTCGCGAAAATGCTGAAATAGCAACTGGGAAAATACCGGGAGCAAAACATATCCCATTAAGGCAACTCGCACTCCGTAAAAACGAATTAGATAAAAAGAAGAGTTATATTATTGTCTGCCAATCGGGGAATCGCAGTAAGGCTGCCTGTGGAATCCTAGAGGCACTTGGATTCAAAGTAGAGGATATGATTGGCGGCATGAATAATTGGACAGGTAAGGTAGAATAAGAAAGATGATTAAAGAGGTTAATTTAGATATTCATCCAATTGCAATGGTAAAATTAATCTCAAAAACAGGGAAATTCACTGTACCGCAAACAAATATTAATGGTAAATGGATTTCGGGCTTTGATCCAGTGGGATTATGAAAAGCGATACAGGTGTGAAATCACTTTACTCATAATATTATTAAGTAGATTTTATAATTCAATATACCCCATTGGGTATAAGGGGATTATAAAGTGAAAATTTTAAGGGAGGAAAAAAATAATGAAAAACAATGTTACTGTCTATACAACAACAAGCTGTCCGTTTTGTACAATGTTAAAAGGTTTTTTGCAGCAAAACGGTATTCCATTTAAGGAAGTAAACGTAGAAAGGGATCCCATTATGATGCAAAGATTAGTAAATCAAACAGGTCAAATGGGAGTTCCACAAACAGAAATAAATGGGAAATGGGTTATTGGATTCGATCCAGAACGTTTGATGGATTATTTAGAAAAATAAAAAATATAGTAGTAAAAGAGTTATAGAATTAATATAATATAAAATAGACAAAAGGAAGCCTGAATTTCTTTTCTATGAGATTCGGGCTTTTTTTAGCTATTATCTAGGACGACTTGCATCTCTGTCTTTATAGCCACTCTGCGAGTCTTTTCTTATATTGTGCGCCTATTAGCAGCGCATGACAATAACATCCAATGCCCTATCTATTATTGTTTATTTTATCGTTTAATGTAAAATGAAGGAAAAAGACGTGTGGGTATTGTCATGTTATAAAGATGGGATAAATTGAAGATGTTATGAGCTGTTAGTTATTGTTCTATCCTGGGACGTCATCACGTAAAAATAGAGTGCTAGAAAATTGGGAACATGCCCAAACGCGGATGTATCAAGCGATTGGGCGTGTTTTTATATTGAGCAAAATTATAGAAATAGTATATTTTTAACCCCATTCACACATTTTTTTCACAAGAGTGGATCGAGATTAGATAAATAGAAGATACAAAGATATAATAAGTTAAGGGGAAGTAATTTAATCGAAATATATTTAGGGGTTGCTGAACAAACAAAAAAACCAAATAGGAGAAGGATTTATGAGC
>NZ_JAJCHL010000107.1:0-9337 GCF_020554505.1 Caldibacillus sp. 210928-DFI.2.18 | reverse complement strand
ACAAGTACTTCTCCCATTATTTTACCCCATCCTTTGATAAATTTGAATTATTAATTATATTATACACGATAAGAACGTTTGTTTCCATAAAAATTTTTCGACATTGAAAAAATGAAGACGTCAATTAATTTGTCAAGGAAACTCACGGAAATAGCAAACATTGCAGCATTCTGTCCTCTGTAAGGATAGTGAAAAATTTCTAAAAAAGGGGATACCAATGAAGTGTAACATGATAAAAAAATTTATTAAAAAATGGTACAATTGAATCAAGATTAAGCTTCGATAAGGTTTTGGAGATAGCAGTGATAAATAGTGGTGGCATTTGGATAAAGTTGCTTCCGCTGAATTGTTTCTTGATGTAATTACTTTTAAAGACAAGGTAATCTATAAGGAGGGTCCTATATTCACGAAAGGAAATGTGTAATAATGTTTAAAATGAGAGCTTAAGGATGAAAACATAATTCAAAAAAAGCGACAACTATTTGTAAAGGGTGTGTTTTTAATGTCGGAAACACAAAAGAATATGTCTAAAAGAAAATTTGGCTGGGTAGATAAATGGGCAAAGATGACTGGTGAACGTGCGAGAATTGATGCTAAGGCCAATAATACTTATATTGTTTACGAAAAGGATGGAAAATTGGTTAAAGAATTTCCAAATGGTAATATTGAACCTTTATATAATGATGGTGATAGTTAATGCATACACACAGGCCAATGTTTTATGTTTTTGCTGGTAACAATGGAAGTGGCAAGAGTACATTTAGGAATCTTATTGTTGATAAAATCGGTATCGATATTAATATTGATCCGGATGCTATTGCAAGGAAGATTGATCCTGAAAATCCTGAAACTAGGCGCTTAGAAGCTGGTAAGGAGGTAATAAAGTCAGTATATCAATATATTAAGGAAGGTAAGGATTTTTCAATTGAAACTACATTAGCAGGGAAAAATGTAATAAGACAAATGGAGAAAGCTAAAAAATCGGGGTATGAAATTACGATGTTCTATATTGCCCTTAACAATGTTAAACAAAACATTGAACGTGTTGCAATGAGAGTCGAAAATGGCGGTCACCATATTCCTACTGAAGATATCATTAGAAGAAATTCAACGTCTTTTGCACATCTTTATCAATATTCGCACTTGGTTGACAACCTTATATTAATAGACAATAGTCAAGCCAATGGAGAAATTGTTATGGAAATAAATAGTGGAAAGATTACTTTTCAATCGAAATATTTACCATCATGGGTTCTACCGCTAAAGGAGCAGTATCAATAAGCAGGCACCGTTTCTGTGGGATTTGCAGATAATGGAAATATCCTACAACAATTTAATGATTATTTAAATACAACTAGTAATCATAGTTTCTGCGTATAATCTAGTTGATGATACTTGTTGTGAAAAACTACAAATTTTTATTGAAGGAAATATTTTCGGTATCAATTGATACCATTTTTGTGTATACTATAATTAAGGGGAGAAGGGTTTGGCTACTGAAGAAGAAAAAAGAGCCTTTCTTCGTGAAGCTAAACAGCTCATCTCTAATGGGAAGAGAGATTTCATTAAGAGAACGTATAAGCATCCTTCCGGGAGAAGAATTAGATGGATAGAAGCCCTCCTTGATATTGGACTAACAAGTGTCGACTAAATGTGGGATGAAGCATTAAAGTTAACGCCAAATGATTACTGCGATGGTCCTGTTGTAGATAGGGACAAACCACAGGATGGAAAAGTTATTTGGATTTTTAAAAAGAATATAAATGGTATTATCACCTATATAAAAGTGAAAATCGATCACAGAGGGTGTGTATGTTTATCTTTCCACGAAGACTGGCAATAAGACAGTTTTATTTTATACGTTAAGAAAGTATAAATTTCCAGCAAAGAAGCGGATTCGACGTAGTTGGAAATTTTAAGAATTAAGTATAAGTGCTCTTGCGGCTCTGCTCTCGCCTAAAGGCTCGGCAGTCGCCGAGTTTTCTATAAAAAATCAAATGCTTGGGGGAACTAATGAATGGAGGACACGATGATGGCATTAACAAAAGTTAAATATTGTGATGGTTGCCAAAAGGATGTGGAGGCTGTAATTGTTGAACGGCCAGCTACTTACACCTTTAAAGGCGAAACTTTTGAACTCATCGAGCGTGTATTACAATGCCCCTATTGCAGAGAAGATTTATACGATGAGTTATTGGATTCAGAGACAATGAGAATATTAACCAAGCTTTATGAAGAGCGTGTCGGACTTTCACTTGAAGAAATTAAATCGATTCGAGGACAGTATGGTTTATCAATGGATTTGTTCTCACGTATTTTGGGGTGGAGTAAAGCCACAATTGCACGCTATGAAACGGGTAAATATATTCCTGATAACTCGCACATGCAGGTACTGAAAAAATTAAAAGAAAAGCCAGAAACTATTGATGAATATTTTAAGTTAAATATGCATAAGTTCAATGAAAAGGAAAAAAGGAAAATTTTAGTAAAGCTAAATAGTTACGATCAAAATATAGTAGAAAAAAATCTAGTAAAGTTAATGAATATAAATTATAAAATGCATGAAAAGACAATCGATTCCGGATTTCGTTCATTTAATTTTTATAAGTTAGTAAATATGATCTTGTTCTTTGCTGAAGAGGGAATACAAAAGACGAAACTGATGAAATTACTGTTTTATTCGGACTTCTTGAATTATAAACGTAATTTAATTTCAATAACAGGAGTCCCCTATGTTCGATTGCCTTATGGTCCTGTGCCAAAAGATCATGATCTACTTTTATCTGCAATAGAAAAAAACGAATATATAGATATAGATTACGAATATATGAACGAGTATACTTTTATAAATATTAAAGCTAAGCGAAATTTTGATGATACATTGTTTAATAAGGAAGAAATTGAAATCCTTCGTCAAGTAAAAGAATTCTTTAAAAATTATGGGTCGGTTGCGATTAGTGAATACTCCCATAACGAAGATGGGTGGAAATACACCCAAGACAGAGATATTATTTCCTACGACTTTGCCGAAACTCTCTCAATAGGGGACTAGGTACCTTTTACTGTGGTGCCTGCCCCGGCACTTTAAAGTGTTAACGCATTGAGGATATGCCCCGTAAAAGAATCTTTTTCGCGATGTTCACCATGCGATAAATAGAATGTTAAACCTTAAACGTATAAAGAAGACCCCACAAATAATAGAGGAATTAAATGAAATAAAAGAAAAGACAAGTATCCTGACTAAAGAATTGGAGGCAAGACCAGTAAGCAATAACGTGTTGCAGAAAGTTATTATTCGAACACTGAACAATAGAGCCGATTATCTTCACTTCACCATTACAAATGGAGTTTCCAAGGTGTTTCAACATCGAGAACAATTAATGGCCGGGAATTTCGAATTTATTACTAAAGAAATTTATCCTGAAGAGAAAATTATTATTTGGGCTCATATTCTGCATATTAAACGAAAAAGCAGTGCGAATCGACTGGCTGCGTATTCATCTTTTTTTGAAATTTTGCCTCAGAGAATTAAGAATGATAGCTTTGTATTGGGCCTGTACGCTCACAAGGGAAAAATGGGGGATTACAGAGGTAGTGATTACCCAATAAAGAAGGCGAATAAAAAGAACCTTGAATGGCTATTGAGTCATTCCTCTTATCAAAACTTCTTTATCAAAACTGATTTAATTTGGGGCCAAAAAAAATGAAAGCATTTGAGGGAGGGAGTACTCGTATATCATTTGTTCCTGCTGAGCAATACGATGGCATCCTTTTTTTTAAAACCGTGAATCCTATCCATTTAAAACCTGTCACTTTCTAAGTATTCCTGGGTTATTATGATTTTTTAATTTGGTAGGTCTGACAGTTTACTAAAACAGTCGTTTTTATAATATAATAAATGTTATAATTAATATAAAATTAACTTTGAAGAAGGGAGTGAAAAGGAATGAAATGGTCTGAAGTACGCGAACATTTTCCAGAACGTTGTGTCTTAGTAGAAGCAATAAAGTCTGAAACAAGAGGTAAAGAAAGAATTATTGAAGATATGTCAGTAATTGATGACTTTGATAATGGAAATACAGCATGGAAAGTCTATAAAAAGCTACATGCGGAAAATCAAAGCCGTGAATTATATATCTTTCACACGAATAACGAAGAAATAAAGGTAATTGAGCATCCATATACAGGAGTGCGGAGAAGAGTATGAAATTTGAAATGGATAAAAACTTACCTCTTGTATCTGTTGAGATTGAATACAAGGGTAACAAAAAGACGTTCAATAACGTTTTACTTGATACTGGTTGCTCTTCAACTATTTTAGATACGGACTTATGTGAAGAAATCGAACTGATGCTTGATTTAGAAAATGCCATTACACGTAAAATGTATGGAATTGGCGGTACGGAAATATGCATTGAACAAAAAGTGAGTGATATCACTATAGATAAGTTTCTACTAAACGATTTCACTATTCAGCTTGGCGATGTTAGAGAAATGCATGGATTTGATGGAATCATCGGTAGTGACTTTTTTCTAGCAAATAAATTAATCATCGACTTTAAAAATATGGAAGTGCGAAAAAACTAGATTAGGATAACAACACTTCAATGATATAATTCTTTGCCATCGCCACGGAAACCACATGAAAAAACAGAGGTTCTAAGAAGTTTTATTAAAAATCGTGTAAAAAACGCTTCGGTAGAAACATATAATAAAAAATTCGAGTTGGAAGATGATCTAAAATATTTTGAGGATGTAGATATACTCATTTTCGCAGCAGATTCATCAAACTTTAAAGATATTTTATCTGATAACATAACAACACCGGAAAATATATTAGAGAAATTTTCATATAGAAAAAATATACCATTAGCATACTGTGGTGGATATAAGGGGTTTACAGGAAGAGTACTTCCTATCGTAATTCCTGGTGTAACTCATTCATTACATTGTATCCTTCATGATATTATCCAAACTAATGAAAATTCAAATTTCGATTTTGTATTAGATTTAAATCATAATACAGAGATTACTTTAAGTACAATACCCGAGACATGCAAAGTAATTAGTAGTATTATGTCTTTTGAAATTATTAAGTATCTAAGTGGTATCTTACCGTTATCTTTAGTAAATAAAATTATTTTTGTGGAATTTAAAAACTATTCATTAAGTCAATCGGAAATTAGTCTAAATGAAAACCATACATGTTTATGTGGACTATCACCTTAGACAGTTATATAATCAAATAAAAACTAGGATTTTTAATATATATTTAATTAAGTAGGAAATGTATAGACAAAAACGATTATCATGACTAAAATGAGAATCTCAATCAATCAATCTAAATCTTTCTGAAAAATCACATACGATGACAGTTTAATCATGATGAGGATATTAAGCCAAATAAAGGTCGTTCCCTATACTCTCTTTGTTGATAGCCATAGGAGGTAAAAATATTGCTAGAAAAAATAGATGTAGCTAAACAATCCATTAAGAATATTGTTATTGGACAGGATCAAGTTGTGGACTTATTGTTTACCGCGTTATTGGCAAATGGGCATATCTTATTAGAAAGTTACCCGGGGCTAGGGAAAACAAAGTTGGCTAAAAGTTTTGCTAAAGTAATTAATGGAGATTTTCGTAGGATTCAGTTTACACCGGATGTTTTACCGAGCGATATTACCGGAATTCAATTTTTAAATCCAAAGACCCATGAATTTGAATTGCGGATGGGACCAATTAAAACGAACATATTATTGGCTGATGAAATTAATCGGGCAACACCCCGGACACAATCCAGCCTGCTCGAAGCAATGGAAGAACAACAAATAACGATTGATGGGATTACTATAAACATTCCATCCCCATTTTTAGTTGTTGCAACACAAAATCCGATTGAATCCAATCAAGGAACATTTCCTTTACCTGAAGCACAATTGGATAGGTTTTTAATGAAAATCAATTTAGATTTTCCAATGCCAGAACAAGAATTAGAAGTTCTCAATGTATATCAATCTGATGATCCATTTCATCATATTATTCCCGTTTTAAGCATTCAAGAAGTTGTTGAACTACAAAAAAAGGTAACATTTGTTGAGGTGTCTAAGGTGGTGAAAAACTATTTGATGGCCATTATCTGGGGGACTCGGCAACATCCGGAAGTGGAAATGGGGGCTAGCACTCGGGCAGCATTATCGTTAATGCGTGTGGGACAGGCCTATGCTTTTTTACAAGGAAGAAAGTTTATAACCCCGCAGGACATTAAAGAATTGGCTCCTTTTGTTTTGGAACATCGAATCATTTTAACCCTCGACGGAATGATGCGAAAAACAAAACATGAGGTCATTCTTGAAGTGATTGAACAACAGCAAGTACCGGTAGAAATGGAGTTTGGGAAATAATGAAATGGGAGAAAAGTGTAGAGAATGGTTTAGAATATAAACAGAATCTGATTTTATTGTTTACGATTGTTCTAGTCATGATTAGTGTGTCAGCAAATCGGCCGTTATTGATGCTGCCGGTCGGCTTTTTTTGTATTTGGATTCTAGCAAGTTGGTTTTTAACCAAAAGTTTGGGTAAAAATCTTGAGCTGTCAGATGATAAGCGTCTCATTCGGATATATCAAGGAGAATATGGAAAATGTAAAATGGTATTTCGTAATGAGTCAGCCATTCCGTATATAGGTGGCTTTATTGGATTTTCAACAAACCAAAAAATTGAAAGCTTAAAATTCAGGACTACATCCACAGCACACAAAACTTTCTACCGGGTTCCCATCTTTATTTCTGGGAAAAGTGAAGCAGTAATAACCTTCCCCTTTTATGCAAAAGAAAGGGGAGTGATCCGGATTACCAATATTGAATTTTTCTTCCCTCATTTACTAACTTTTCATGATGTTTTATTAAGATTCAAAAAAATATATGGAACCGAAATTGTTGTTTATCCAAAGCCAATTCCAGTCGGAGGTATTGAGAATTTCCCATACATTCAAATCGGCAATCAAACTTCCAGATTTTCCCCGTTTGAGGATACTATGAAACTACAAGGAACGAAAGAATATTCATCGTCGGATCCTTTCAATCGGATTCATTGGAAAGCTTCTGCTAAGGAGCAAAAACTGCAATCAAAATTATTTGAACGAGATCACCATGTTTCTTGGGCTATTATGATTAACGTCGCACAAAAGAGTAGGATTGGAAATGTATACATCAGTCCTAATACAGAAAAATACATATCCCAAGCTGCCTATTTATGCCAGGTTATTATAAAACAAGGGTTTCCAGTTGCATTATATATTAATAGTAAGGGGTTAGGGGCAAGGCCTTATGTTTTGGAATCAGGAACCGGTATTGAACATTTAAAGAAAATAATGGAGTACTTGGCAAGATTTGATGAATCAACGGAGATTATGGATATAGGAAAAATGTTGGAATGGGTCGATTATAAGTCAGGACCTGCTAATTTGATAGCAATAATAGGCGAAGTGAGCCAAGAATGTAGCCTTATCATAAATAAATGGGATAGAGAAGGAAGAAAGATCCTCCATGTGGTGGATACGGAAAATGGTTCGTATTTAACAGAAATTAAGAATGAAAGGTTCTATAAAAATGTCAAATAGTCATGTAGCCAAGTTATCACAACTTTTTACAGAGGGGATGCTACTGTATTTTTTTCTCGTCCCTATATTTGCTGTACTTAGTTCTGGACTACCTTTATGGAGTTATCTTTTTATCATCGTTATTTCTATATTCCTTTTAGCAGTTAGTGTCCATTTTATAAAAAACTATGTGGTATATGTTGTAAACTTATTTTTGATGCTATTTTTGTTATTGGATGTTTTTCGTTATCCATTATTGACGGCATTAGCGATTCCGGTCTATATGATTTGGCGATTTCATGAGCATGAAAAATCCTCTGATATGCACAATCAGATAACAATTATTTTGTTCATGTTGATTTTACTAACTTTTGATGCACTATTTTTTTATCATGAAAATTTGATTGTGGTTACAATGTTCATGGTAGTTTCTATTTTTATCGGTTATTATGGAGCTCAAATGTTCAATGTACCAAAGGAAAACACACTTCAATCGGTCAAATATATTTTAAGTATCATGGGGATGTTATTGGCAAACAGTATCCTTCTATATTTTTGTTTTGGACTCATTAAGTTCCTTGTCAATGGTATGTGGTATGGTTTTAAGTTACTCATTCACTCGATGGCATGGGTGATAGGAAAAGGAATCGCATTATCCGGGTTAGATTTCGAGGCCATTCAAGGTTTCCTAGAACAACACAATTCTTCTCTTAACGGAAAGACACTTTTTGAAAAGGTGGACATGAAGCCATTTATACCTGAAGCGGAAATTGCAGAGAGAACTGGAGGTCTCATTAACTGGTGGACCATTGCAATTCTTGTGATTCTACTTATAGCAATAACCATTTTCTTGTTCAAGAAAAAATTTCAACGGTTGGAAACAACGGAGGATTCAAAAATGATTGTCGGATCCGGTTTAGATAATACAAATGTTCATAAGAGAAGAGAAAAACTTTTTTCAACAGTTAAAAAACCGAATAATATCATCCGATTGGACGTTTTAAATTTCGAACAATGGGCTTTAAAACTTGGGGTAGGGCGCAAGTTTCATGAGACCATTGAGGAATGGTTTGAACGGTTAGGAATAGATTCCCAGTATCTTGACTTATACCAAAAGGTTCGTTATGGAAATTTGGACGAGCTAACGAAAACTGAAATTGAATCTTTTCATAAACAATTAGATGAAATGAAATCATTAATTAAAAACAAGTTTAAGGAGAATGGCTAAAAATTTCTGTGCAGACTATCGAGCGTCACATGTATTATAGTAAAATTTATGTAATGGATTATGGATATTTATTATGGCACATGAATTTGAATGTGATCTATATTTTATCCTGAGAGATTAAAATAAATGACTATGTACCCTGCCTCCCAGTGCGTTAAACTTTTACTTTAATGTACTGGGTTTTCGCAGTGGGAGACAGGCACTTGTTAAAGTTTAAAAAGGGGTTTTTGTGCGGTAAGCTAAAAGTGCTTCCACATCGTTAGATTTAAGATTCGGGTTGGTTAGGATGAATACTTGCACCAATTTCTTCCACTTCATCGAGGCTCAGCTTCACGATTTTTATCACTTTTTCAACTGAAAATCCTTCCCGTAATAGCTCAGCGGCTAAATTCCTTTTTTCTTCCATTTTCCCTTTTTCGATCCCTTTTTCAATCCCTTTTTCAATTCCCATTTCCAATCCTTTTTCAAATCCTTCTTCCCTCACAGTTTTAAAATATTCAGCAAGTGTAGGT
>NZ_JAJCHL010000106.1:0-9402 GCF_020554505.1 Caldibacillus sp. 210928-DFI.2.18 | reverse complement strand
ATTAAAGGGGAGTTAGTTTCTCAGTCGCTGGCGCTCGGAGCTAGACAATAAAACTGATCCCGAGTTATTTACCTGTATTTTTATACTTTCTTATACTATGAAAAGACAAGGATTGCCTCTTATTGTTCTCTTCCGTTTCTCACCTAGGGAAACCAATAAAACGGCGAAACCCATTCTCGTCACCATTTTTTGAAGAGAAAGCGAAATACCCACCCATCTTTTGGATGCGAAACTTAAGTTGTTATATTCAAATCGTACATACTCTCTTTTTCCTCAGATAAATTCATCTTGTAATAATTTCTACTTTTTCACAAAACCTTCTCTACAAATACTATTATCCACTTTCCTGTGATGTACTTCACAACGAAACCACTTACCTCAATGGTTAAATGATAATAGCAAATACAAAAACACTTACTTTTACAAAAAAGGGAGGATTACGATGAAAAAGAAGGCTTCTCCACTTTGGCAAAGATTCAAATATTTGAAACCGGTAGAGACCTACGCCGACAACCATAGTCAATTGCAAGTCGGCAATCGTGATTGGGAAAATGTCTACCGGAGAAGATGGCAGCATGATAAAGTCATCCGTTCCACACACGGTGTCAACTGTACGGGATCATGCAGCTGGAATATTTTTGTGAAAGACGGCATTGTCACTTGGGAAGGTCAAAGTCTCGATTACCCGACAACAGGCCCTGATATGCCGGAATTTGAACCACGTGGCTGTCCAAGAGGAGCCAGCTTTTCCTGGTATATTTACAGCCCGCTCCGGGTGAAGTATCCGTACATACGGAAAAAACTGCTTGATTTATGGAAGGAAGCAACCGCTACCTATGATAATCCGTTAGATGCCTGGAAGTCGATTGTCGAGGATAAAGAAAAAGCCAAACGATATAAACAAGCACGTGGAAAGGGCGGCCTTGTTCGTACGAGCTGGGATGAAGCCGCAAGAATTATCGCCGCATCTACTCTTTACACAACTTTAACGTACGGTCCGGATCGAAATGTCGGCTTTTCACCAATTCCGGCGATGTCGATGATTAGTTACGCATCCGGAAGCCGCTTCATGCAGTTAATGGGTGGCCCAATGTTAAGTTTTTACGATTGGTATGCCGATCTGCCACCGGCTTCCCCGCAAATTTGGGGGGATCAAACCGATGTACCGGAAAGCTCGGATTGGTATAACTCAAACTACATCATTACTTGGGGTTCAAACGTTCCATTAACCCGGACACCGGATGCCCACTTCTTAATTGAAGCCCGTTACAAAGGGACAAAAGTCATCTCGGTTAGCCCTGATTATGCCGAGTCAACGAAATTTGCCGATGAATGGCTATCGGTCAGACAAGGGACTGACGGTGCGGTTGCGATGGCCATGGGACATGTCATTTTAAACGAATTTTACCATCAAAATAGGACCCCCTACTTTGAAGAATATGCGAAAAAATATACCGATCTTCCATTTGCTGTTCTTTTAAAAAATAAAAATGGAACGTTCACACTAGACCGTTTCCTCAACGCAAAAGATCTTGGTATTGACTCTGCCAATAATGAATGGAAACCGGCGATGTTTAACAAAAAAACCGGTGACTTCTCCATTCCACACGGCACCATGGGCTCTCGCTGGGATGAGCAAGGTAAGTGGAATCTCCATTTAGTTGATGAACATACAGAGGAACCAATTGAACCTGTTTTAAGCTTTTTAGGTATGGAAGATGAAGTGGTTACAGTCGATATGCCATATTTTGATGAACAAGGAAAGCGAGCAATTCCACGAAATGTCCCTGTAAAAAAAGTTGAAGTCGATGGAAAAACCGAATATGTCACATCCGTTTATGACCTAATGCTGGCCAACTACGGAATTGATCGCGGCCTTGGCGGAGAAGCAGCAAGTTCTTATGAAGACCTCACGCCATACACACCGGCATGGCAAGAGCAAATTACCGGAGTCGACGCTGAACTTGTTATAAAAATCGCTCGTGAATTTGCCCAAAATGCCATTGATACGAAAGGTCGCTCAATGATTATTGTCGGTGCCGGCATTAACCATTGGTACAACGCGGACACGATTTACCGTGCCATTGTCAATCTCGTTCTTTTAGTCGGTGCACAAGGCGTGAACGGCGGTGGTTGGGCTCATTATGTCGGCCAAGAGAAATTACGTCCGGTAGAAGGCTGGAACACCATCGCAATGGCAAAAGACTGGCAAGGACCACCGAAACTGCAAAACGGAACATCTTTCTTCTATTTTGCTACCGAACAATGGCGCTTTGAAGAACATCCGGTCAGTGACTTGGCTTCCGCAACTGTGGAAAAAGCAAGATATCAGCACCCGGCCGACTATAATGTCCTGGCCGCAAGACTCGGCTGGTTACCGTCCTACCCTACTTTTAATAAAAACGGGATTGACCTATACAATGAGGCAGTTGAGGCAGGTTGCACAACAACTGAAGAAATCGGTGAGTATATCGCAAAACAATTGAAAGATCGCAAGTTGCAATTTGCCATTGAAGACCCGGATAATCCGGTTAACTTCCCGAGAAACTTATTTGTTTGGCGGGCCAACTTAATTTCCAGTTCTGGAAAAGGCCATGAATATTTCTTAAAGTATTTACTCGGTACCTCCAACGGTTTACTGAATTCTGATGAAGACAGTATTCGGCCGGAAGAAATTAATTGGCAAGAAGAAGCCCCGGAAGGAAAAGTAGATTTACTTGTGAACTTGGAATTCCGGATGTCCGGCACGGCTCTTTATTCCGATATTATTTTACCGGCCGCCACTTGGTATGAAAAACATGACCTTTCAAGTACCGATATGCACCCATTTATTCATCCATTTAATCCGGCGGTCGCATCACCATGGGAAGCAAAATCAGACTGGGAAATTTTTAAAACGATCGCCAAAGCTGTGTCCGATATGGCTGAAGAAATTGACCTGGAACCGATGAAAGAAGTTGTGGCCACTCCTCTACAGCACGACACTACTGCCGAAATGGCCCAACCTTTAGGAAAGATTCGCGACTGGTCAAAAGGCGAATGTGAACCAATCCCGGGGCAAACAATGCCGCAAATTCATGTAGTCGAACGAGATTACAAACAAATTTACAATAAAATGATTGCCCTTGGTCCGAATGTGGAAAAACAGCCATCCGGCGGTAAAGGGATGAATTGGAGTCTGGCAAAGGAATATGACGAATTGAAACGTCGGCTGGGAACGATTAACAATGGCACAATTGCAGACGGTTGTCCGGATATCAGTGACGCAAGAAATGCTTGTGAAGCCGTGCTTACCCTCTCATCTACATCAAACGGAAAAATTGCCGTTCGTGCTTGGGAAGCATTAGAAAAGCAAACGAATTTGGAACTGAAGGATTTGGCTTTAGACCGTGAAGGCGACCTGATGACCTTTGATAAAATAACCGCACAACCACAAACAGTCATCACATCCCCTGCATTCAGCAGATCGGAAAAAGATGGCCGGCGGTATTCACCGTTTACAACGAATGTCGAAAAAATGATCCCGTTTCGCACGATTACTGGAAGACAATCGTTTTTCCTTGACCATGACATGATGAAGGAATTCGGGGAAGCGATGGCGGTTTACAAACCGATTTTGAACCAAAAGCCATTCAACTCAAATCGACCGGAAGCGGAAGGCAAAGAAATTACATTAAATTACCTGACACCGCACAACAAGTGGTCCATCCATTCGATGTATTTTGACTCGAAACCAATGCTCAACCTATTCCGTGGCGGTCCGACCATTTGGTTAAACAAAGATGATGCAGAAGAAATTGGCGTGGCTGATAACGATTGGATTGAATGCTTCAACCGAAATGGGGTTGTCGTTGCCCGGGCAGTTGTCTCGCACAGAATCCCGAGAACCGTTGCATTTATGCACCATGCCCAAGATCGTCATATTCATGTCCCGGGAACAAAACTCACGCAAAATCGTGGCGGTACCCATAACAGCCCAACCCGCATTCACATGAAACCAACCCATATGATTGGCGGGTATGCCCAATTAAGTTACGGATTTAACTATTACGGACCCACCGGAAACCAGCGTGATTTAAACGTTGTTATCAGAAAATTAAAGGAGGTTGACTGGCTTGAAAGTTAAGGCACAAGTAGGAATGGTTATGAACCTTGATAAATGTATCGGCTGCCATACATGCAGTGTCACCTGCAAAAACACGTGGACCAACCGACCGGGTGCAGAATATATGTACTGGAATAATGTCGAAACAAAACCCGGTATCGGTTACCCGAAACAATGGGAGGATCAAGACAAATATCGCGGCGGCTGGGAGCTAAAAGACGGTGAACTCGTTTTAAAGTCAGGATCCAAAGTAAATCGACTGTTAAACTTATTTTACAATCCGGCTCAACCGGAATTGGATGATTATTTTGAGCCTTGGGACTATGACTATGAAACATTAACAAATAGTCCGGAACGAAAACATCAACCGATTGCCCGTGCAAAATCGTCTATCACCGGAGAATTTATGGACCTTGAATGGGGTCCGAACTGGGAAGACGATTTAGCCGGCGGACATATTACCGGGCTTCGTGACCCAAACGTCGTCAAAATGGAAGAATCAATCAAAGCCGAATTTGAAGATGTGTTCATGATGTACTTACCGCGGATTTGTGAACATTGCATCAATGCACCTTGTGTATCTTCCTGCCCATCCGGTGCGATGTACAAACGGGATGAAGACGGGATCGTTCTGGTTGACCAAAATGCTTGCCGCGCTTGGCGTTATTGCGTAACAAGCTGCCCATATAAGAAAGTTTATTTTAACTGGAAAACAAACAAAGCAGAAAAATGTACATTATGCTTCCCGAGAATCGAAAACGGGCAACCGACCATTTGTTCAGAAACTTGTGTCGGTCGGATCCGTTATATTGGGATAATGCTTTATGATGCAGATAAAGTAAAAGAAGCCGCATCCGTTGAAGATGAAAAACAACTGTATCATGCACAACTTGGCATCTTTTTAAATCCAAACGATCCGGAAGTCATTCAAGCTGCACTTGCAGAAGGAATTCCAATGGACTGGATTGAAGCCGCACAAAAATCCCCAATCTATAAAATGATTATTGATTGGAAAATTGCTTTGCCGCTTCATCCGGAATATCGCACGATGCCAATGGTTTGGTATATCCCGCCTTTAAGTCCAATCATGAACACGATTGAAGGAAAAGGAAGCAATGCAGACTGGTATGATATTTTTCCGGCCATTGATGACATGCGGATTCCTATTGAATACTTAGCCAATCTATTAACTGCCGGTGATACTGCGCATATTCGGACTGTCTTGAAGAAAATGGCGGTGATGCGTAGTTACATGCGTGCCCAAACGACCGGAAAAGTTTTTGATACCGAAATTATTGATGAACTTGGTTTAACGGAAGATGGCATTAAACAAATGTATCGGTTGCTTGCGATTGCCAAATATGAAGATCGCTTCGTTATTCCAAAAAGCCATAAAGAAGAAGTTCAAGACTTGTACGATGATCAGGGTGCTTGCGGCTTAGACTTTGCCGGCGGACCTGGTGGTTGTGGGGTTCTCTCTTAATTTTAATTCAACAAAAGGGCTTTTAAATATGGAGCCCTCCCCCTAAAAAAGGAGGCGAATAATAAATGCATCAAACAGAAATTTATCAACTGATTTCAATTCTTTTTCAATACCCGGATGAGGAATTGCTTACCATCCTACCGGAATTGCAAGTTGAAGTGGACAACTTCCAAGATGCCAAGATTCAGGCTCCTCTATCACAATTTTTGCATGTGTTAGCTGAGACTCCAGAAGATCAATTAATTGAACATTATATTGAACACTTTGATTTTGGCAGAACAACGAATCTGTATGTCACTTACTTCAATTCCGGTGAAGCAAGGGAACGAGGAATTGAACTATTAAAGCTAAAAGAATTTTATAAAGAACACGGTTTCGCTATAACGGACAATGAATTACCGGATTACTTACCGCTTATGCTTGAGTTTTGCGGCAATGTTCCGATCCATGTCAGCAACGATCTTTTACAAAATCATTATGGATCAATTCTAGAAATACGAAATAAATTACACGAGAATCAAAGTTATTATGCCCAGCTTCTTGATGCACTCGTTGCATTAATGGATAGAAACGGAATCTAGCTTGGAAACGGCAAAAATCAATCTTTAAAGGAGGGGGTTCATCGTGAGCAGACTCGATATATTCCTTTGGGCTATATTGCCTTATATCGTTCTGACCATCTTTATCGGTGGTCTCATATATCGTTACCAAAAAGATCAGTTTGGCTGGACAACAAAATCGAGTGAAATTTTAGAGAAGAAAAGATTACGCATTGGTTCCCTCATGTTCCATTGGGGTCTTATTTTCGTTTTTGGTGGACATGTCGCAGGAATTCTAGTGCCGATTCAATTTTACGAAGCACTTGGTATCCCGGAACATATATACCATAAGATAGCCATTATTTTAGGGATGCCTGCAGGGATTGTTGCCTTCATCGGGATTCTCTTATTGCTACATAGGAGAATTAGTGTCAAACGAATTTTCAAAACGACAACAACCGGTGATTGGGTTGCACTATTGGTTGTCATCTTGTGCCTAGCAACAGGTTTAGCTGCAACTTCTTTAAATGTTGACGCGCAAGGATTTGATTATCGAACAACAATTGCACCATGGTTTCGTGGAATCTTTACCTTCCACTTTCAACCGGAATTAATGGCGGGAATTCCAATCTGGTTTAAGATTCATATTTTATCTACCTTTATCCTGTATACCGTTTGGCCATTTACAAGATTGGTTCATGCATTTAGCTTTCCGCTCCGTTATTTAACAAGAAATTATGTCATTTACAAAAGGCGTGTCAGAGAAATTTAAAGATTAGGGTGCCCTATGGAAACATATGGCTCCCTTTTTATCTTTGGACCTGACAGATAAGGAGGAATATTTCCCATGATTATGCAAAAGGACCTCAACCAAATTTCATCTATCATTGAAGCTGTAAAAAAGCAACTGACAAATGGCGACATACGTACTGCTAAAGAATGGATTGCCCAATTAGAAGCCCTAAGTCAAAACACCCTTGATGTCAACTTGCAATTCCAAGCCTATGTAACAATCGCAAAATATTACCGGCGCATCCGTAACTACGACGAGTCAGCCGGCCGTTTCCGAAAAGCGTTGAACTTGGTTAGCGCTGTCGACCAGAAGGAACTGGCAAAGGTGATCATTGATGCTCACCTAGTTTATATCACCCTTGAAACGGAATATAATCAATTGAAAAAAGCACGGACGACCGTAGCAAAACTGTTGGATTGGCTTGATAAAAATCGGCCGGATGACCACCTAGCCTATGGACTTACTTACCGTAGCCTCGGGAATATCTTTTTTGCTGATGATGATATTCAAGGCGGTATCAAACAAATGGAAAAGGCACTGGCTTATTTTTATAAAATTTATCCGGACACCCACCCGGTCACCCTTGATGTAATCAACATCATCTCGAATGCTTATATAAAAATAGAGAATTTTGAAAGTGCTCGTCTCCCCTACGAAAAACTTTTGCAAGAATATCAAAAGAGGAATGACCAAGCTGAAGTTGCCAGCACATTATTAAAGATTGGAGAAATTTATTATTATACAAACCTGAAACAAGCCCGTTCGTCAATCATGAAGGCGCTCAAAATATTTGAAGAAACGTTTGAAGCGGGGCATGAAGATATAATCAAGGCGCTTATGATGCTTGGTGAAATTGATGAAAATATAGGTAATTACCCACGAGCAGTCAACTACTATCAAAAAGCACTTGGACAAATTTTAACAACTAGACAAAATACAGATGCCATCGTGGTTTACACGTATGCAAAAATCGGGATGATCTTAATCAAAATGGATAAATTAGCTGAGGCAAAGTCTTATTTAGAAGAAGGATTGACGCTTTCGGAAAACTTTCCGAATATCCGGTTGCAGTTCCTTTACGGCTTAGGGAAAATCTACTCTTTTGAAAAAAATTATGATGCCGCCTTTGTGATCTTCCGGGAATTTTTACAGCGTCTGGAAGCTAGTGGGCACAAATATTGTAAAAGTTATGCCGACACGTTGCAGGCCATCGCCTTTAACGACCTTGAACAACAAAAACTGAACGAAGCCTTAAAACACTATTGTGAGGCTTTGTCCATTTATGAAAAACTCGTATCTACAAGCTGCCGGGAAGAAAAAGGGTTAGCATATATCCGTCTTGGCTATTGTTATGAACATATTGAGGAAAAGGACTTAAAGAAAGCAGAACAATCCTATGAAAAAGGCTTTCGGATTCTTGATAAAGTAAATGACACCGGGCTTTTAGAAGAAGCGCTCGCCGCTATGATTGACTTCTATAACCGTACGAATCAACCGAAAAAGAGGAAGATTTATGAGGATAAGCTGGTAAAATTACAAACCCGAGATTAGTTGGCAGTATTATATTATGTCCCCTTTTCAGATTTAGGGGACGTCTCGATACACTTTTTCATTCTCATTTTGAGCTGCTAGTTGCTGCTGAATTTGACTACAACATTAGCATACTTTCTTCCCTAGATGGAAGTCACAGAAAAAGAACAGTTTATTTTTTCAAATAAAATTCCGAGTTATTATGTTTCACTTTAAGGAATTAACTTAGCGATATCTGTTTTTTTATAAATTGATGTTCTGTTTTTCCTGCCTTTGCTTCAATTGAGTGTATTTTGCCTTAGTTATAAGGAATTTGGGAATTTGTTTGTTTTAAAATACTACTCTACGAATTACTGGATAGTACCAAACTTTTTTAAGAAATAATTAATGTGAAGTCAGACTCTTTCAATGTTTTACTGCTCCGGTTATACCGGCAATTTCCAGAAAATGTTTATGCCGGACATTTTTTGGACACCGTAAACACAATGAGCAAAAATTTTTGCACTTATGCCCTGCCAATCATTTTTGATCCGTTCAATCCCATAGCCCACACAGACGAGAGGAATATATAACTTGCCTTAATTCATCCATGTTGCCTGCGCAGCCCTTGCTCTCCACTCATCAAGATTTTCCTGCATCAAACAACCTGGAAACTCTTTCTCATGATCACCTCCAAAGGGGCAGGTCCCTTGTCCCATTTTTAGTCGATGTTGTTAAGGTAGGCTTGCGGGACCTGTCTATCTATTCGTCTTCCCCGGCATCCATGTCGAGGATAAAGTTTCTTGGAATATCCCGTTCCATTCGGGGTTTTTGTTTTGCACTCTTTTTGTTCAAACGTTCTCGATATTCCTTTTGTGCGGCACGAACCTCATTGATGGTTTGATAGCCTTTATCAAACCACCGGCGAAGAATTCCTTCCACGTAACTCCAATTTTTATTCCCGCTTTCGACA
>NZ_JAJCHL010000105.1:0-9604 GCF_020554505.1 Caldibacillus sp. 210928-DFI.2.18 | reverse complement strand
GGTAGAACTCTGTACTTAGGAATCCACTATGGCTTTAGCCTAGTGGTAGTTCAAATCCTAACTCTACCAGACGATTGAAAGTGGGGTTATATTTTGTTAACGGTAACAGGGAAATTAACGTTGTAAACGTTTCCTGACGTCAACTATAATGAGGTTGTAATAAAAAAAGGGAGGTTAAAAAAATGAAAGTGTTAAAGAAGCTGTTTGTCCTCACACTAATTTTTAGTATTACTTTTGCTTTATCCGCATGTGGAGGAAAGAAAGAAACAAACGACAATTCCTCTTCAGATAGCGGTGGCAAAAAAACGCTCACCGTTTCCGTTGAAGAAAAATATGCAGACTATATTAACAGTATTAAGGGAGATTTTGAAAAACAAAATGATGTCACTGTAAAAATTGTGAAAAAGCCGATGTTTGAACAGCTTGAAGCTCTTCCGCTTGATGGGCCGGCAGGAAAAGCACCGGATGTTATGCTTGCTGCTTATGACCGTATTGGCGGGCTTGGCCAACAGGGTCACCTACTTGAGCTTAGTAAGGAAGATGTAAGTGCTTTTGACGAAAAAGATCAACAGCAAGTCACAATTGATAATAAATATTACGGTGTCCCATTTGTTATCGAAACACTTGTACTCTATTACAATAAGGATCTAATCTCTTCACCTCCGCAAACTTTTTCTGACCTCGAAGAACTGGCAAAGGACAGTAAATATGCTTTTGAATCCGAATCTGGCAAAAATACCGGTTTCCTAGCAAAATGGACAGATTTCTACTTTAGCTATGGTCTATTGGCTGGTTACGGTGGTTATGTCTTCGGAGATAATGGAACAAATACGAAAGATATTGGTTTAAACAATGAAGGTTCCGTGGAAGCTATTACCTATGCGACACACTGGTTTCAAGATATATGGCCAAAAGGGATGAAAGATGTCAAAAGTTCCGGTGACTTTGTAACGGAAGTATTCACTAAAGGTAAAGCAGCAGCTATTATTGACGGACCATGGTCGGCTGAAAATTTCAAGAAGGCAAACTTGAATTTCGGAATAGCCCCAATCCCAACACTTCCAAATGGCAATGAATATCAACCGTTTGCAGGAGGAAAAGGCTGGGTCGCCTCCAACTATACAAATGAACCGGAATTGGCAAAAAAATGGATTAATTATGTAACGAATGAAGATAACAACTACAAGTTCTTTGAAGAATATAATGAAATTCCGGCAAATCCAGCTGCCCGTGAAAAAGCAGCAGGCACAGATAACGAATTGGCAAAAGCCGTCATCGAACAATATAAATCTGCTCAGCCAATGCCAAATATTCCTGAAATGGCCGAAGTTTGGACCGGCATGGAATCAATCATGTATGACGCCGCTTCTGGAAAGAAAACACCGCAAGAAGCAGCCGATGCAGCTGTAAAAATTATTAAAGACAATATTGCTCAGAAGTATTCTAAATAAAAATTTTATTCCACTCCAGATGGGGTTTTCCCCATCTGGCTTTCAAATTAGCAAGTTTAATGGAAATGAGGTAAAAAAAATGGAAATCGAACAAAATAAGCTGAAGAATGTCCGTAAAGCCGGCTTATATTCCTTGATTCCTGGCCTCGGTCAGTTTTACAACAAACAGCCTTTTAAAGGAGTCATCTTCATAGCAATATTTCTTCTTTTCGTCTTCCAAATGGCTATTGCTGGTATACCGGCTTTAACTGGTTTTATCACATTAGGGACAACGCCGCGGGTTGATCATTCACTATTTTTGCTTATAAAAGGTTCATTGCAAATCATTGTCATTCTATTGTTTCTTGTATTTTATTTTTTGAACATCTATGATGCGAGACGTGTAGCTACAATATGGAATGTGAAAGGAAAAGCCAACACCACGGCCAAAGCTATTTTAAAAAATGCTTGGGATTCGGGTTTTCCTTATTTATTAACAATTCCGGCCTATCTTGCTATGACGTTTGTTATCATATTTCCTGTACTAGTAACTTTATTTACCGCTTTTACCAATTATGATTTTTATCATATTCCGCCATTCAAGTTGATTGACTGGGTCGGACTAAAAAACTTTTTAAATATTTTTTCTCTCAGTTCGTATCGTGAAACTTTTACAAGTGTGTTCAGCTGGACAATCATTTGGACATTATGTGCCACAACCGGTCAAATCGTGCTTGGGATATTAACAGCAATTGTGGCCAACCAAGATTTCATTAAAGGCAGACGTTTATTCCGGATTATCTTTTTACTTCCATGGGCGATACCCGCATTCATTACCATCATGAGTTTTTCCAATATTTTTAACGACAGTATCGGTGCCATTAATACCCAAGTTATTCCAGCGATTAACCACCTGTTATTTACAGATATTCCGGCGATCTCTTGGAAAACAGATCCGTTTTGGACGAAAGTGGCTTTAATCATGATCCAAACATGGCTTGGTTTCCCATATATTTTTGTAATGGTTACAGGCGTTTTACAGTCAATACCAGGGGATTTATATGAAGCGGCACGGATTGACGGTGCAAATTTCTGGCAAAAGTTTCGGAGGATAACATTACCGATGATTTTGTTTGCAACTGCGCCAGTTCTGATTACACAGTACACTTTTAACTTCAATAACTTCTCTATTATTTATCTCTTTAATAATGGCGGACCAGGCAGTGTCGGTTCCGGAGCGGGGTCAACTGATATTTTAATTTCCTGGATTTATAAACTGACAACCGGTACCTCACCGCAATACGCAATGGCAGCCGCGATTACGCTAATGATTTCTTTTATTGTAATTGGCGTCTCGCTAATCGCCTTTAAGAAAACGAATGCATTTGGCAATGAGGAGATGATGTAACATGGGAGAGTTCATGAAAAGCCAAAAATTTGCCCGCTTTTGCAATCGGTTTTTCACATATGCATTTTTATTATTATTAAGCTTGATTATTATTTATCCATTGTTAATTACCGTTTCCACAGCTTTCAGGGAAGCGAATATTGTTTCTTTCCAGTTGGATTTACATTCTAACTGGACGCTGGATAATTTTCGCGAGCTGTTTACAAATACGTTGTATAAAAATTGGTATATAAATACGCTCATTATTGCAGTTGCCACAATGGTACTTCAAGTCGTAATTGTGACGCTTGCCGGCTACACTTACAGTCGTTACCGTTTTAAGGGTAGGAAATACAGTTTAGTCTTTTTCCTGATTATACAAATGGTTCCAACGATGGCTGCATTAACGGCATTCTATGTATTGGCAAATATTTTAAATGCCTTGGATACTTACTGGTTTTTAACGCTCCTTTATGTCGGTGGCGGAATTCCAATGAATACATGGTTGATGAAAGGATATTTTGATACTGTACCGCGTGATTTGGATGAATCAGCAAGAATCGATGGTGCGGGGCATTTAAGAGTATTTTGGCAAATCGTCCTTCCGCTTGTAAAGCCAATGCTCGCCGTTCAAGCACTTTGGGCATTTATGGGACCTTTCGGGGATTTCTTGTTAGCAAAATTTTTGCTCAGGACACCGGAACATTTAACAGTTGCAGTTGGTCTGCAACAGTTTATTTCCAATCCAACTGATCAAAAAGTGACCTTGTTTGCTGCAGGTGCCTTTTTAGCCGCCTTGCCAATTTGTATTTTATTTTTCTTCTTACAAAAAAACTTTGTATCCGGACTTACTTCCGGCGGCACAAAAGGGTAGTTATTATCCCTTGATGAATCTTTTAAAAAGTGTGGGGTTATAGATGGAACAGATTCAAAGATTCCCTGTCAACTATTTTGCAAATATATTTTCACCGGTAAAAATGTATCGGCACAGGGGAGACCTTGGTTGGTTGAAAATTGCGCTCGTGTTTATTTTCTTAAACGCTTGCCTGATTGCACCGCTCTCATTATCTTTTGCCCGTACGGAAAGTTTTGAGTTAGGAAAAATCATGCCAAATTTATATGAAGCGGTCAAGACCGGTTATTCCGGCCCGGCTGTTAACATGAAGATTAACAATGGCATTCTTCAAGCTCAAGCCTATGAATTGGTTGACGGGGATACACTTATTTCCATTAATGCAAACAAGGATTTTTCTGTTTCCGGAGATCAGTATCATAAAAAAGTTGATCATTATAAAAATGCACTCGTTTTTCAAAAAAACCGGCTGATCTTGACTGACGAAAACGGGTTTGGCTTTTCGGTACGCTATCCGCAAAATGACGCAGGAAAAAAAGTTCGTAGTGGAGACGACCTTGCCGCTTTTGCAGGAGAGCTCTGGTTTCAGCAATTCAAAGTCAACCTCATTCCGTTAATTTCAGGTTCCATGTTGGCCATGCTCTTTTCAAGTAATTTTGTTTTAATGGGTGCGGTGTCTCTTATACTTTGGTTGACAAAGTTTTCAAGTTACTCCGGTATCCAAACTTTTAAACAGGCAGCAACCATAACAATGTTTGCTGCAGGATGCCCTTCAATTCTAGCCATGATTGCCGGCTTTGCAGGTGCTAATATTACTGTGCTATTAATGATTCAATCTTTAGGGATTGTTATTATCATTGCATTTATCTTTTTTAGGACTAAGTTTTTATCAGAAGAAAGTATGAATTAATCAGATGTTGATAAGGAGGCCCTTTTATGTATTACAACCGACTTTTTGATGTGGATGAATGGACATTAAAAACTACACAGCTTCACCGGGAACATATTCGACTGCAAGAAAGCCTCACCTCTTTGGGTAACGGCTATATGGGTATGCGCGGCAATTTTGAAGAGACTTATTCTGGTGACCATCACCAAGGAACCTATATTGCAGGGATATGGTATCCCGATAAAACCAGGGTTGGCTGGTGGAAAATCGGTTATCCGGACTACTTTGGCAAAGTCATCAACGCTATCAACCTTGTTGGGTTACGTATATGGATTGATCAGGAAGAAATTGATCTATTTATTGATCACCTTGAACAATTTCAACTAGAACTTGATATGAAAAAAGCAGTTTTGCGTCATTCCTACATTGTCAAAAAGCCCGGAAAAATGGTCAAAATTGAAATAGAACGTTTTTTCAGCATTGTTCATAAAGAAATTGCGGCTATCCGATTCCGTGCAACGAATCTTGGAAAACCGGCTACCATCAAGTTGATGCCGTATTTGGATGGAAATGTAAAAAATGAAGACGCGAATTATGATGAGATGTTTTGGACGGACATCCATTCCGAAGTGAACGAAAAGCGGGCAGCTGTTATTACGGAAACGATTGAAAACCCGTTCGGTGTTCCCCGTTTTACTGTTGCAGCTACGATGGGATGCAGAACGGATGCAATTTTGACTACCCATCAAGCAAAGCCGTTATATGCTGAACAAATTTATGAAAAAGAGTTAGGGGAAAACGAATCTCTTCACTTAGAAAAAATTATTGCTGTTACAACAAGTAGAGACTATGAAAAAGAGCTATTGTTATCCCGTGCGTATGAATTACTCGACCAAGCATTAGAAAGCGGGTATGAAGAATTATTCCAAGAACACGCGGCAGCATGGCAAAAACGATGGGATAAAGCTGATGTCCGTATTGTTGGAGATCCGGAAGCACAGCAAGGCATCCGCTTCAATTTATTCCAACTCTTTTCCACCTATTATGGAGATGATCCAAGATTAAACATTGGTCCAAAAGGTTTTACCGGTGAAAAATACGGAGGTGCCACTTATTGGGATACGGAAGCGTATGCTGTGCCGATGTATCTTTCTGTCGCATCTCCGGAAGTAACGAGGAACTTGCTGCTTTACCGGTACAATCATCTTCCGCAAGCTTACGAAAATGCGAAAAAACTCGGGCTCAAAGGTGCTCTATATCCAATGGTCACATTCACAGGGATTGAATGTCACAATGAATGGGAAATAACTTTTGAAGAAATCCACCGGAATGGCGCAATTGCGTATGCGATTTATAATTATGTTAATTATACCGGGGATAAGGAGTATATTAACCAATATGGAATTGATGTCCTAGTTGGGATCAGCCGCTTTTTTGCCGACCGAGTTCATTTCTCGGAACGAAAGCAAAAATACATGATTCATGGTGTAACTGGACCGAATGAATATGAAAACAATGTTAACAACAACTGGTATACAAACCGGATTGCTGTCTGGACGCTTAAATTTACAATCGCATCACTCGATAAAATTGGAAAAGATAAAAAAACGGCGCTTAATATTACGGAAAAAGAACTGACCCAATGGCGTGATATTATCGACCGGATGTACTTTCCGTATGATGAAAAACTCGGTATTTTTCTACAACAGGATGGTTTTTTAGACAAGCCGATTCAACCGGTCAGTGCCATACCGAGAGAAGATCTACCACTCAACCAGCATTGGTCTTGGGACCGTATTTTGCGTTCTTGCTATATTAAGCAGGCCGATGTACTACAAGGATTTTATTTCTTTAATGATGAGTTTACAATGGAAGAGAAGCAGCGACATTTTGAATTTTACGAACCGTTAACCGTCCATGAATCGAGTCTTTCCCCTTGTGTCCATGCTATTTTAGCTGCTGAACTCAGGAAAGAGGACAAAGCGGTGGAGCTGTATAAAAGGACATCTCGCCTTGATTTGGATAATTATAACCATGATACAGAAGACGGGCTGCATATTACGTCGATGACCGGAAGTTGGCTCGCAATCGTCCATGGTTTTGCTGGGATGCGTACGTTCAATGAAACATTGTCTTTTGCCCCATTTTTACCAAAAATTTGGGATGCGTATGCATTTAAAATTAATTACCGGAATCGTCTCCTGGAAGTAAAAGTAAACAAAAAGCACGTAACGGTTTCCTTGCTTGAAGGGGAACCGCTCGAATTAAAACTATTTGGGGAGCCTATCTATTTAACAAATACCGATACGAAGGAGTATGTGTGATCTTGATAGAATGGTGGAAAAAAGCAGTTGTCTATCAAATTTATCCTCGCAGTTTCTATGATACAAACGGCGACGGAATTGGTGATTTGCAAGGAATTATTGAAAAGCTGGATTATTTAAAAGAACTTGGCATTGACTGTATTTGGATCAGTCCTGTGTACGACTCCCCACAGGATGACAATGGTTATGACATCCGCGACTACCGCAAGATTGATAAAATGTTCGGGACAAACGAAGACATGGACCGGCTGCTTGCTGAGGCCCACGCACGGGGTATTAAAGTAGTCATGGACCTCGTCGTTAACCATACATCTGATGAACATTTCTGGTTTGTGGAAAGCAGGAAGTCAAAAGATAATCCGTATCGCGATTTTTATTTCTGGAAGGATCCAAAGCCAGATGGTTCCCCGCCAAATAACTGGGGATCGATGTTTTCCGGTTCCGCATGGGAATATGATGAAAAAACCGGGCAATATTATTTGCATTATTTTAGCAAGAAACAGCCTGATTTAAATTGGGAAAATGAAAAAGTTCGGAAAGAAGTATATGATTTGATGAAATACTGGATGGACAAAGGGGTCGATGGCTGGCGAATGGATGTTATCGGTTCTATTTCGAAATTTCTCGATTTTCCAGATTATGAACTTCCTAAGGGCCAAAAATACGGTGTTGGCAAATACCATGCAAACGGTCCTCGTCTCCATGAGTTTATCCAAGAGATGAACCGTGAAGTGCTGTCAAAGTATGATTGTATGACTGTCGGTGAAGCAATCGGATCCGATGTTGAAATAGCCAAAATGTACACAGGTGCCGACCGCCATGAGCTGAATATGATTTTCAACTTTGAACATATGGATGTTGATACAATGCCGGGCAGTCCGGCGGGGAAATGGGCATTGAAACCATTCGATCTGATTGAATTAAAGCAAATACTCTCCCGCTGGCAGTATGCACTTTCGGATACAGGATGGAATGCGTTATATTTTGAAAACCACGATCAGGCACGTGTCGTGTCGCGTTGGGGAAATGATACAAACTACCGCATTGAGTGTGCCAAAGCGTTTGCAACGATTTTACACGGGTTAAAAGGAACGCCTTTTATTTATCAAGGGGAAGAAATCGGAATGGTAAACGCTAAGTTAAAGTTAGCAGAATATGACGATATTGAAATACGAAATGCCTACAGAGAACTTGTTGTGGAAAATCATATTATGTCGGAGGACGAATTTTTAACAGCCGTCAGGAAAAAGGGACGCGATAATGCACGGACGCCGATGCAGTGGGACGACACTCCGCATGCCGGCTTTACAACTGGAACGCCATGGTTGAAGGTGAATCCCCGTTATCCGGAAATTAACGTTACCAAAGCACTTGCTGATCCGAACTCGATTTTTTATTACTATCAATCGTTAATTAAGTTGCGCCATACATATGATGTGTTTGTGGATGGACGGTATGAATTGTTGTTACCAAATCATCCCTACTTATACGTGTATACGCGAGAAAATGAGTCGGAGAAATTGCTCATCGCCGCCAATATCAGCGAGCATACGGTAAGTTTTGAAAAACCTGAGGGAAATTGGGGCTTGTTGCTTGGAAACTATGATGATACGGAAAACAGTACATTATTCCGCCCATACGAAGCTGCAATTTATTATATGGAGAAATGAACGGAGGGGTTGTTCCTGAAATGATGACAGGATGAGGAAAGAGTGCAGGAGCTTCTCCCCAAGCCAGGAATTCTTCAATGTCACATGTTGTTCCTGATTTATGAAGGGGACAGTGCGAGGCCGCTGAGGAAGTGCGAAATAATTCTGCTAAACATCGTATTTAGATGTATTTCTGTGTTTTATCATACTAAATATTGTATTAGTAAATCTATTCAAATAGTTTCGGTGGCCTCGAACAGTAGGGGTGACATCAATTTGTGAAACGTTTAATAAGTGGGCTGTTCTTGAAATGATGACAGGAACAGCCCCTCTTACACTTTCTACGATCGGTTTCGGTTTAATTAAATTAAATTAAAGTACTTGGGAATCCTTCTTCAAATTTAGTATCGTTGCATACATAAACTCCAAGATTTCAGGAGTGCTTTCACTTTTTTATGTATTTTTCTCAAAAAACGGTGATTAAACAAAAACTGATAAAACAAAAATATGGTTGATGCAAAAAGGCCTATTGAAAAAAATATCCACTACTTATATCTATTAGGAACAAAAATTGTGCTTTTTGTATATGATTTATAGAAATATTGGCTTTTTGAGTGGTAACCATAAATATGATTAGCACCCAAAAAGGTTTTATGGAAAAATTTTAGCCAATATATTTATCAAGACACAATGTGTTGTGATCTGAGCGTTAGTTTTTTTATAAAAGGGGCTTTTTGGGCGGTAACCTAAATATAATATAAATTAGTGATTTCAGAAAAAAAGAACTTTAATTGTTCTATTGCAAATATATTTTAATCGTGTTAAATTATAATACGTTGTTCAATAAATGAAAGCAAGTCACTAAGATGCTTGGTATCTTGTAAACCTAATTTTGCTGTTATGAAAGACAGAAAAATTAAAGACTACTATATTATTTCAAGTGCAGTGCTTTAAATGAAACTCAGAGGTAATTGCGATGTTCGTTATTCCTTGATTCCCAAAGGATAGAGAATACGTTGAAAAATATTTTCCCCACAGGAATAACGGAAAAATGCGGGCTTAAAGGTCTTTG
>NZ_JAJCHL010000104.1:0-9746 GCF_020554505.1 Caldibacillus sp. 210928-DFI.2.18 | reverse complement strand
TGGCCGGAAACTCTATTTTTTGACGACGAGACTCGTTCTCGTCACCACTTTGAGCTGAAAAACACCCTTTTTTGACGACGAGACCCGTTCTCGTCACCTTTTTGTGGCCGGAAACTCTATTTTTTGACGACGAGACTCGTTCTCGTCACCACTTTGAGCTGAAAAACACCCTTTTTTGACGACGAGACCCGTTCTCGTCACCTTTTTGTGGCCGGAAACTCTATTTTTTGACGACGAGACCCGTTCTCGTCACCATTTTGAGCCGGAAAACTCCTTTTTTTGGCGACGAGACCTATTCTCGTCACCACTTTGAGCCGAAAAACTCCTTTTTTTGACGACGAGACTCGTTCTCGTCACCATTTTGAAACCGAAAACGCTTTTTTCGACGACGAGACTTATTCTCGTCACCTTTTTGAAACCGAAAACGCTCTTTTTCGACGACGAAATTTATTCTCGTCACCTTTTTGTGGCGAAAAACTCCATATTTTGACGACGAGACTCGTTCTCGTCACCATTTTGAGCCGAAAAACTTCATATTTTGGCGACGAGACTTATTCTCGTCACCATTTTAAGCTGAAAAACACCTTTTTTTGGCGACGAGACCCGTTCTCGTCACCATTTTAAGCTGAAAAACACCCGATTTTGACGACTTGACTCGTTCTCGTCACCATTTTGGAGCGTGAAACACCTTTTTTGGACGACGACGAAACCCTATTCACGTGGTGAAGAACACTCTTATTAAGATTTCAGAAAATACATTCGTATGTTAAAATTAGTAAATGGGAGGTGATATACTATGGGCGTGGTTAATTTTGCTTCAACAATTTTTGCGTTTATTTATATTGGTCTTATCGTCTTACTTATCGTTTCCTTCACCCTTTTTATCCGTAGAATTCTTATCAATTCTTCTAAGAAAAATCAGCATTTAGAAGAAATTGAAAAGAGTCTGAAAAAATTACAGAATTACTTGAAAAGGATAAAAATGCCGATTAGCAATTGCACAATGTACCATTTCGGCAGATGATTGACATACTAGCATTAGTAGTTATCCCACTTGTTTTTGTCATAGAAAAATCAGTAAAGAATTCTCTCTCTACTGATTTTTCTATGAGCCTTTTAAACTAGCATCTCATCTTTCACACGGTTGATTTTAACACCTTCTAAAATTTTTCTTACTACATAACTTGCCATAATCAAGCCGACCACCGATGGGACAAATGCATTGGATGAAGGAGGCATTTGTCCTTTGCGGGTCGGTGCTTCATCATTCCCAACATATTGGCGGACATCTTCACGAATGACAATCGGGCTTTCATCAGAAAACACAACCGGAATACCTTTTTTAATCCCCGCTTTTTTCAAATGGCCGCGAATAGCCCGGGCAATCGGGTCGGTATGAGTTTGCGAAATATCGGCAATTTGGAAGCGGGTCGGATCCATTTTATTTGCCGCCCCCATACTGGAGATAATCGGAATATTTCGTTTCAAGCATTCTTTCATAATATGAACTTTGTAAATGATCGTGTCAGATGCATCGACAACAAAATCAATACCGTAATGAAAAATTTCCTCATATGTTTCTTCCGTGTAAAACATTTTTAGTGCAATTACTTCACAATCCGGATTGATATCGGCAATCCGTTCCTTCATCAATTCTACTTTCGATCGACCGATAGTTGACAGCAAGGCAATGATTTGACGATTCACATTCGTAATATCAACATCATCTTTATCAATTAAAATTAACCGGCCAACACCGCTTCTCGCTAATGCTTCAGCTGCAAAAGATCCGACACCGCCAATCCCGAGAACAAGGGCGGTTGTATTTTTCAGCTTTTCTAAACCTTCTTTTCCAATGGCTAATTCATTCCTTGAAAACTGATGTAACATTGATCCACATCCTCTGTAAATAGAATCATTGAAGTAATTTTACATTTTCCCATCTTTTACTACAGGCGCTTAAAAACATTTTTCAATATAAAATTTCCCTCTATAAGTGGGGGAATCCCTTTAAATCGGCAAAAGAAATACCCTTTGAAAATCAAAAGGTAGTGGGGTCGAATTTTATTTCATTTCTAATTTCGCATTTTTAACAAACAAAAAGAGATGTCCCAATCGTGCCGTCGTTTGGATGCCTGTTTTGAACCCGCTCTCAGCAGGTGGGTGTCCTGTTCTAAGCTTTACAAGTCCACTGTTACGAGGCATTTGCGCCACTTAGAAACTTCAGACTCCCTAAGGCAAAAATGTTCGGTCAAAACGTTAGCAAACTTACGGTCACATCAGGACTCTCTTCGTTGTTTTTATAATAACATAAATTCAGTGAAACTTCAATCCGTCGTATGATGTGTAAGTTGTACCAATCTTCCGGTTTAGCCTCTTATACTACCTAATCTTTTAGGAAGGTCCGTGTAGGATACAGTGAAACTTCAACCAGTGGAAATCCATATCCCACTCAATGTTGATTACGAAATCAGACCTTGGCTAACCCCACTCCCACCTGTATTCCTCATTGACTGCCTGCCATTAAAAATTTCAAACAAGCGGAACAGGAAATACCTTCCTTTACTCTTTCTCTTTGTTAATGACCGAAAGTTGAAGCTCATCCAATTGCGCCTGACTGACTCCACTCGGTGCGTTTGTCAACGGATCACTTGCACTGGCTGTTTTCGGAAATGCAATGGTATCACGCAAGTTTGTTCTTTCAGCAAGAATCATAACAAAGCGGTCTAAACCAAGGGCAATCCCTCCATGTGGCGGTGTCCCATATTCAAAAGCATCCATTAAAAATCCAAATTGACTTCGGGCCTGCTCTTCGGAAAAGCCAAGAGCGCGAAACATTTTTTCTTGAATATCCCGTTCAAAAATACGGAGTGAACCGCCGCCCAACTCATACCCGTTTAATACAATATCATAGGCTTGTGCACGAACCTTTCCGGGGTCAGTATCCAAAAGCTCGATATCTTCCCTGAACGGCATCGTAAACGGATGGTGGGCAGCATAATAGCGGCCATCTTCATCGTCATATTCCAATAACGGCCAGTCCGTTACCCAAAGGAAATTAAATTTTTTCTCATCAATCAGTTGCAAATCTTTTCCCAATTTCAAGCGGAGAGCACCAAGGCTGTCGGCTACAACTGATTGTTTATCGGCTACAAACAATAATAAGTCACCGGTTTCTGCTTTCAAAATTGATGTTAATTGACTTCGGGTCGCTTCATCAAAAAATTTTGCGATTGGACCGTTGAAACCTTGAACGGTAACCTTGACCCACGCCAGTCCTTTTGCGCCGTAACGTTTCACAAATTCCGTTAATCCATCAATATCTTTACGTGAATACTTGTCAGCCGCTTTTTTTACATTGATTCCTTTCACTTGTCCGCCGGAAGCAACCGTATCGGCAAAAACTTTGAAACCGGAATCTTTAACAGCTTCAGAAAGATCAACAAGTTCAAGGCCAAAACGAGTATCCGGTTTATCTGACCCGAATCGGTCCATTGCTTCCTGATAGGTAAGGCGCGGAAACGGTATCGTAATATCAATACCTTTTACATCTTTCATTACCTTTTTCATCATCCGTTCAACAATGTCAATAATATCTTCCTGACTTAGGAAACTTGTCTCAATATCAATTTGGGTAAATTCCGGCTGACGATCTGCACGTAAATCTTCATCACGAAAACAACGTGCCACTTGATAATAACGGTCAAAGCCACCAACCATCAACAACTGTTTAAAAATTTGTGGACTCTGCGGCAATGCATAAAATTCTCCCGGATGGACGCGGCTGGGAACAAGATAGTCCCGCGCTCCCTCAGGCGTACTTTTTGTCAATATCGGGGTTTCCACTTCTATAAATGCTTCACTGTCTAAAAAGTCACGAATCGCTCTAACCGTTTTATGCCGTAATTTTAATGTCTCATACATCACCGGACGACGTAAATCTAAGTAGCGATATTTCAACCGCATTTCCTCCGTGATTTCGGCATTGTTATCAATCATAAACGGCGGTGTTTTCGATTCATTTAAAACAGAAACTTTTTCACAATGAATTTCAATTTTTCCTGTTTTTAACTTTGGATTTTCTGTACCTTTTTCCCGTAAAACAACTTTTCCTTCTACATCCAGAACATATTCACTGCGAACTCCATCAGCAATGGCCAAGGCTTCTTTTGAAACATCCGGATTGAAAACGACCTGAACGATGCCGGTTCGATCCCTTAAATCAATAAAAATAAGTCCACCGAGGTCTCTCCTTTTTTGGACCCATCCTTTTAACATAACGGTTTCCCCTTCATTTTTTTCGGAAATTTCTCCACAATAATAGGTTCTACCAAACATTGACATTTTTCCATCCTCCATCAAACAGCAAATTGTTTAATCTCTTCAATAAATGTTGCTAATTTAATTTCTTTTTGTTCACCGGTCTCCATATTTTTCAATTGGACAATACCGCCATCCAGTTCATCCTCACCAATAATTACCACGAACTTTGCATGTAGCCTGTCTGCCGATTTTAATTGAGCTTTCATCTTCCGGCCCGTATAGTCGCGGTCAGCTGAAAAACCGTTATTCCGCAGTTCACTTAGTAATTTTACTGAGTAATCTTTTGCCCGTTCACCTAAAGCAACAACATAAAAATCAAGACCGTTATGTATATCCGGTTGAACTTGCTCTGCTTCCAATGCAGCAATCAGCCTCTCTATACTTAATGCAAAGCCAATTCCCGGTGTTTCCGGTCCGCCGAATTCCTCAACGAGCCCATTATAGCGACCGCCGCCACATAATGTCGTAATGGCACCAAAACCCGGTGCAGAACTCATAATCTCAAACGTTGTCGCATTATAATAGTCAAGACCGCGAACCAATGTCGGATCAATTGTATATTCGATACCTAAATCGGTTAAATATTGACAAACTTTATCAAAATAAACTTTTGATTCGTCATTCAAGTATTCTAAGATTGACGGCGCGGTTTTCATCAGTTCATGTTCCCGGTCAACCTTGCAATCCAAAATTCGCAATGGATTTTTTTCTAACCGGTTTTGACAATCTTCACAAAACTCGCCGATTCGAGGCCGAAAATGGTTGATTAGCGCTTCCCGGTGTTTTGCCCGGCTTTCTTTATCGCCTAAACTATTGATGACTAAATGAACATTTTTTAATCCTGCCTCTCTGTAAATATTCATGGCAAGACTGATTACTTCGGCATCAATGGCCGGATCTTGACTTCCCAATGCTTCAACACCAAATTGAACAAATTGACGGTATCTCCCGGATTGCGGTCGTTCATAACGAAACATCGGACCAATATAGAAAAGCTTTACCGGTTGATTCGGGTCACCATACATTTTATTTTCGACAAAGGATCGGACAACCGCTGCTGTTCCTTCAGGTCTGAGTGTCAAGTCACGACCGCTACGATCTTGAAAGGAATACATTTCTTTTTGAACGATATCGGTTGTATCACCGACGCCTCGTGCAAAAATTTCCGTATGTTCAAAAATAGGTGTTCTTATTTCTTCAAAATGATATTTATTTGTAACCTCGCGCATTTTTTCTTCCAACCATTGCCAAATTTTTGCCTGACCGGGAAGAATATCCTGGGTTCCTCTTGGGATTTGAACTTTCAAATGTAAAGCCTCCTTTAATGTATTACGATTTAGTTTTTAATAAGGAAAGCGCAGGGCGACCGGAGTTAGACAATAAAACTAATCCAAAGCAATTCGTCTGCATTTTTATAATTTCTTATCTTTTAAAAAGGAAAATAAATAAGGAAAAATAAAAAGCCCCCGTTCCTTGTCATTAACAAGGGACGAGAGCTTAATCTCGCGGTGCCACCCTAATTGAAGAATAATACCTATTATTCTTCCACTTAAACAGTTAACGCCTGCCTACGTATTGCCCTTACTAAACCGCCCATGAAACCGGCAACGATCGTTCAGGAATCACTTCAGGAGTGTCTTTCATTTCGTCATTATGGAGGAATGCTTTCAGCCGCGACATTCCCTCTCTTTCCATTTGGGGCGAAACTACTTTTCTCCGTCATCAGTTTATTATATTAAAAATATTGTTATTGATACTTTATCATACGGGAAGCTTAATTAAAAGTCAAGTATCTATGAGCGAAAAAGATGTTTTTTCAGCTTTCTTACTTCTCCTATTGAAAGTCCGTACTCAGAAGCCAGTTCAAACAAAGATGCATTTTCTTGTTTTTCAATAAAGTCATGGAAGTCTACACCAAAAACTTGTTTCCCTGTCAAGTTTGCCTGATCATTTTTATCACTAGCACGCATCGTTTTCCTCCTAAAAAAGTTTTGTCGATAATAGTATGTCCGATTCTGACGTTGCTTTTTCATAAAAAAAGACAAACTCCGATTAAGTTTGTCCAACGATGCGAGTGATGTAATGATCTTCCTGTCAATAATTAATTTGTACTTATGATTAGGCAGCTCTGGCTTGTCTACCAATGATGTAATGATTTGCCTACCAATAATCAATATAGTACTTTTGACGAGAACAGGTGGCTCCTATCATTAGTTTACCTGTTAATTATCAAGCTTACTTTTAATTAGAACTTCTGTGGTTTGTCTATCAGTGATTCAGTAACTGACTGTCAATGATCAATGTAACCGGTCCGTCATTCGTAAAGGTTACATCCATCATTTCACCAAATTTACCTGTCTCAACGACAAAGCCTTTTTCCCGTAATCGCGCATTAAAATATTCATATAATCGATTGGCCTGATCCGGTTTGGCCGCTTCCATAAAATTAGGTCTTCTCCCCTTCCGGATATCCCCGTATAACGTAAATTGTGAGATGGAAAGAATCTCTCCTTCAACATCTGACAGGGAAAGGTTCATTTTCCCGTTCTCATCTTCAAAAACGCGAAGACCGGATATTTTTTCAGCAAGGAATTCTGCGTCTTTTTCAGTATCTGAATGGATCACACCGATGAGCAAGACAAATCCTTTTGCAATTTTCCCTACGATTTCTCCATTCACCGTTACACTTGCATTTTTTGCCCGCTGTAATACAACTCGCATTTCGTACCCCCCTTTAATTCATTACTCGGCGGACCGTATAAATATCATGGATTTGTTTAATTCGATCAACAACTTTTTTTAGATGAGCAACATTTTGAATCGATATTGATAAATGGATTGTAACGATTTTGTTCCGATCAGTTTTTCCTGTTACTTGGGTAATATTTGTTTTTGTCTCAGCAATTGCTTGTAATACTTCATTCAATAATCCTCTCCGATCATAACCGTTAATTTCCAAATCAACATTGTATTCTTTATTTGTCGAGGCATATCCTTCCCATTCAACCGGGATAAGCCGATCTTTTACATCATCGCCCTTTACATTCGGACAATCCGTTCTGTGAACCGAAACACCGCGTCCCTTCGTTATATAGCCGACAATTTCATCACCCGGAATCGGACTGCAACATTTAGACAAGCGAATCAGTAAATTATCGATGCCTTTGACACGGACTCCTGCATCCCGGCGTTTCGGGTGATTAACAGGTTTAAACTCGGAAATATCTTTAAAGAGGAGTGTTTCATCCATATCTTTCTTTTTCCGTAATTTTTCGGTTAAGCGGTTGGCAATCTGAGCCGCTGTAATGCCATTGTAACCGACTGCCGCAAACATATCTTCTTCATTGGCAAAATTAAATTTATCCGCTACTCGTTTCAGGTTCTCGCTTGTCATAACTTCTTTTATATCAAATTCCATATTTCGAATTTCTTTTTCAACAAGTTCTCTGCCTTTATTGACATTTTCTTCCTTAAGTTGGCGTTTAAAAAATTGTTTAATTTTGTTTTTTGCCTGTGATGTTTGGGCGAGTTTAATCCAGTCTCGGCTTGGTCCATATGAATGTTTTGACGTAAGGATTTCGATAATATCACCGGTTTTTAGGCGGTAATCAAGAGGTACCATTTTATTATTTACTTTGGCCCCAATCGTCTTATTGCCTATTTCTGAATGAATTCGATAAGCAAAATCAATTGGTACAGACCCGGCCGGCAATTCAATGACATCACCTTTAGGGGTAAAAACATACACCATGTCAGAAAACAGGTCAACTTTTAATGAAGCCATAAATTCTTCGGCATTGGAAGATTCATTTTGAAATTCAAGAATTTCTCTAAACCAAGTTAGTTTCTTTTCGAATTGATCGGGTGTGTTAAACTTTTTCCCTTCTTTATAGGCCCAATGTGCAGCAATCCCATATTCTGCAATTTGATGCATTTCAAACGTACGGATTTGTACTTCCAATGGATCCCCTTTTGGACCGATGACCGTTGTATGCAAGGATTGATATAAATTTTGTTTCGGCATTGCAATATAATCTTTAAATCTTCCCGGCATCGGTTTCCAGCATGTATGAATAATTCCAAGAACGGCATAACAGTCCTTAATACTGTTTACAATAATTCGGACAGCCAGCAGATCATAAATTTCATTAAATTGTTTATTTTGGAGAACCATTTTCCGGTAGATGCTGTAAATATGTTTGGGACGACCGGTAATTTCAGCTTTAATCGAAACCTCATCTACCCGCTTTTGAACTTCATTGATCACTTCTTGAATATACTCTTCCCGCTCAGCACGTTTTCTTTTCATTAAATTGACAATGCGATAATATTGTTGAGGATTTAAATAGCGAAGAGCCGTATCTTCCAATTCCCATTTTATTTTTGATATTCCAAGGCGGTGAGCAAGCGGTGCAAAAATTTCTAATGTTTCATTGGCGATTCGGCGTTGTTTTTCTTCCGGCAGATGTTTCAATGTCCGCATATTATGCAACCGGTCGGAAAACTTTATGATGATAACACGCATATCCTTTGCCATTGCCACAAACATTTTCCGATGATTTTCCGCTTGTTGTTCCTGATGGGATTTATACTTGATTTTCCCTAATTTCGTTACACCATCAACGAGCATAGCAATTTCTTGACCAAATTCTTCTTCAATTTGCGCCAATGTTATATCCGTATCTTCAACAACATCGTGAAGAAATCCCGCCGCAAGTGTTGCCGGATCCATTTTTAAATCAGCCAAAATCCCGACAACCTGAATCGGATGGATGATATAGGGTTCACCGGATTTTCGAATTTGATTACGGTGTGCCTGTTCTGCAAATTCGTATGCATGGCGAACCAATTCCATATGTTCTTCATTTAAATAACTACTTACTTTTTCCATACACTCTTCAATTGTCATTGTTTGATCGGAACTCATGATAATCACCTTTATAGAAATGCATCAATATTTGTATCAAAATAAGTCATGATTGCCTGTCCCAATAAAGTGGAACTTCAACCAGTGATAGGAAAATCGCTAACCCACGCTGGATTGTAAAAGGAATTCAAAGCAATTGTGCCAAACTGCCTTGTTGCAACGCTTGTCTAATCAACATGTACCACCCAAACCAATCGGACTAAAGAAGCACATCCCCTCAACCACTTAACTTTTGCGTTGAAACAAATCTTGGAGTCCTTGACTGATGAAATGGGGAATTATTCATCCAAATGAAAATTTGCACATTCTTATTGATTGTTATTATTATTGATAATTATGGCGAAAAAGTAAAGCATTTTTATTTTTGTGTAGTTTAATATATAAATTTCCAAGAAGGAATGCAAATTCGATGCACCGGGAAATTTTAGAATTTCTTATTTTGTTAAGAAAAGCGCAGAGCGCCCGCTTAGCGACGTACAAACTGGAGCGCCCCGCA
>NZ_JAJCHL010000103.1:0-9771 GCF_020554505.1 Caldibacillus sp. 210928-DFI.2.18 | reverse complement strand
CTTTTAGCCGGCCAGTTTGTACGTCGCTAAGCGGGCGCTCTGCGCTTTTCTTATTTTACTTTTGCACAAAAAGTTTTTGTCGAAAACTGTCATTTGTTTAAATAACAAAGGCATTAAAAAAAGAGGAATAAAGCCCCGCGAATTGTAATATTTGTAAAAAAACAGTATTGTTTTTACAAAATATGGTAAGGATTGTCAAAAGTGAGAATAAAATGACCTAAGACTTTATTCCTAAAATTATCTCGATTTCACAATAAATATAGGATAAAAGAACGAGACAAAATTCGACATATTTTTTGAGATATTGACGAACTTTAAATTAGTTGGTATTTATTAAAACAAGTAATAATAATTTTTTAAAATTTATATATTTTACTTGTCCCATCTTAACGGGTAGTAGGACACCAGCCTCAAGTTACAATGAAGATAGGTGGAGATGAACTACTCGTAAAGGTCTGATTGCTTTAACTAACTAACTAACTAACAGGGGGAATGAAGCAAATCCGCACTGTTGGAATTTTCACTTTATCCCGCACAAACGGTCACTAAATCTTCCTCTATGCTTTAAGAGAAATCCAAGATGTAAGGGAGGAAGATAAGTGCCCGTAAGTGCCCGATTGGTTCAACTAACCAACCCTGGGGAGTAACCCCCCCCACGGATGGAAGTTTCACTTTACCGGGGAAAGTGTAAAAATCATCAACCGTTTTACTTAAGGCGTAGAAATGAGGTAGTAGCATGTTAGAGTCAAAGAGGCGAGCAACGATATTTTTACTCTTGGCATTCGTTCTGGCTGCAATTGCAGGATATTTAGTGTATGACAAAGTTCGAACATTAAATGCAGAGCTTGGCGGGATGACGAAGATTTATGTAGCAGCAGGGAGTATTCCATCGCGAACATTAATAACGGAAGGTCAAATAAAAACGATGGAAATCCCCAATCGATATGTATTAGATTCCTACATCACGGATAAGAAAAAACTTATCAACATGGTAACCGTTGTCCCTTTAGAAGAGGATGATATCATTACCGGTAACATGCTTAAGCCTGCAACAGAACTAAGGGAAGCAAATCATCGGTTAGTGGCAATGTATCGATCGGATAAGGTTCAATTTGACCAAGTTGTCACAACGAATGACCGCGTTGATATTATTATTTCCAAAGAGGAAAACGGAGAAAAGAAAACAGAATTATTTATGAAAGATGTCCCGGTAGCATGGGCTCAGGGGAAAGGGAAAGATTTTGTCGGTGTCGCATTAGAGGTGCCTTTAGATGATGCACCTAAATTAATTAATATACAAAATTATGCTGATCATATTCGAGTGCTAAAGGCGAATGTTGGAAAAGAAGAAACTCAAATAGAAAGTCAACCGACAGAAACAGAGCAACAACAAACCCAAGGGCAAGAGATACAAGCCGGAACTGAGCCAAACGGAACTGAGCAACAATTGAATGAAAATCCGGCACAACAGGAAAATCCATAAAGCCATAATCTATAAGAATTGCTGATCATAATTTTCTATAAATCTTGTTTTGAAGGTGGAGAGGAATGAAACGTGGAAGATAACGTAAAGCTCTTATTAGTAAGTGATGATGAAATTATACAAAATCAAATACTGAATATAATTGGGGAACATATCCAAACCCAAATTGTGAACCCGGTTGACGTTGTCCGCGAAATAAACCGGGAAGCGAAGGATATCGTCATATTTATTCAGCCAACAAATGATATAGCGGTGGAGAACATTCAATTTATAAAAACGGCAAGCCCATCAACTTTAGTTATTTTTATTGCAAAAACTTCCGACTTTACCTTGCTAAGGAGCATTACAAAAGCCGGAGCAACAGAGTTTTTTGTTTTCCCGGAAGAGCAAGGAGTATTTGCCGCTAAACTTCCTACGATTATAAAAAACTATGAATTGAACAAGGACAATCAGGACACAACCTTTTCCACTTTTGTAAGAGGGAGCGGTCAAATCATTTCTTTTTTCAGCGGTAGCGGGGGAACGGGGAAAACCGTATTGGCATCAACATTCGCACAAACATTGAAGTTGGAATCGACGGCTGAGGTGATTTTAATTGATCTGAATTTGCAATTTGGCGGAATTGAGACGGTCATATCAATAAATTCTAACCGATCGATTGCCGATTTAGCCCCGGTAATCAGAGAATTGAATGAAGGTCATATTCGCAATGTTTCCCAAACGGAGAGTTTTTCAAAAATGGATGTACTAATTAGTCCATGCGATGCGGAAGTGGCCGAAACCTTATCAGAAGATTTTATAACAAAGCTTCTGAGAACCTGTAGAAGAAGTTTCGATTTTGTTATCATTGATCTTCCATCTTTTATCAATAACCAAGTCGTAACTGCTTTGGAGGAATCCGATAAAATTTATTATGTGTTAGTACCGGACACACCATCATTAAAAGTACTAAAACAATTTGAGGAACTCTCAATCCGATTAGGAATTGAATTAAAATCGAGGATGAGCATCATTTTAAACCATGTTGGGAAGGAAAATGAAGTTCAAGAAAAAGATTTGAAGGATATCGTCCGTTTTCCTATCGAAGCTAAAATAAGAAGAGATATAAAGGGGTTACAACCTTTTGTTAATAAAGGGGAACCTGTACGGAAAATGGCGAAAGAAAGAAGACTGATTCCCTTTGCAAAGGATATTAGAAAATGGGCGCATTCGGTGTTAAAATAGGGGGTTTAAAAAATGTCATCATTATTTGAAAATCGCAGGCAAAAACTGAATGCCAAACCCAATATTCAATCATATCAATACGAAAATCGTTTCGTCGATGAGTTAGTAGAGCATTACAAGGCACGATTACTGAGGGACACGAATCTTGAATCCCTTACTGAATTATCACAGGGGGAAATGCGCCTTCGAATTGAGCAGATTGTCAGTCAATTCATGTCTGAAGAAAAAGTCATTATATCAAGAAAAGATAAAGAAATACTGATTACGCGAATTTTAGATGAATCAGTCGGGTTTGGACCTTTGGAGCCGCTAATCAATGATCCGACAATAACAGAAATACTAATCAATGGCTATAATGAAGTGTATGTCGAACGACTAGGAAAACTTGAATTAACGGAAGTCAAGTTTCGTAATGATGAACATGTTCGCCATATTGTTGACCGGATTATTTCACCCCTAGGGAGAAGAATTGACGAAAGTTCCCCTATGGTTGATGCGCGATTACCGGATGGAAGCCGTGTTAATGCGGTTATTTCGCCAATCAGTTTAAATGGAACACTGGTGTCAATCCGAAAGTTTAGAAAAGAACCTTTCAAAATGGCTGACTTGTTAAACTTTTATACATTGAATTCTGCGATGGCACAGTTTCTGGATGGAATTGTCCGGTCGAAAATGAATACACTCATCTCTGGCGGAACGGGTAGCGGAAAAACAACTTTGTTAAATGTACTCGCTGATTCCATACCGCATGGCGAGCGGGTAATTACCATTGAAGATTCAGCGGAACTTAGATTAGACCGACCAAATGTTGTCGGCTTAGAAGCAAGACCGTCCAATGTGGAGGGACGTGGGGAGATAACCATTCGGCAACTGGTGAAAAACGCCCTACGGATGCGGCCGGATCGAATTATTGTCGGTGAGGTTCGGGGCGGGGAAGCGTTTGACATGCTTCAAGCTATGAACACCGGTCATGAAGGCTCCCTTACAACCGTTCATGCGAATTCTCCGGATGATGCATTGCGGAGGGTTGAAGCGATGGTCGTCATGGCGGGGATGGAGCTCCCCAGTCATATTATTCGGGAATATATTGTCGGAGCTCTTGATATTATTGTTCAAGCAACCCGATTAACAGATGGAACAAGGAAAATTGTTTCGATATCGGAAGTAAGAAAAAATGCAGATGGCTCTTACTCCGTTGAAGAAATTTTTCAGTTTAAAAGAGTTGGTATTCGGAGCGATGGGAGCATCGAGGGTTATTTCACACCAACCGGCTATGTGCCGCAATGTTTAGATAGATTGAAAGTTTTTGGCGTTACCATACCGAAAGCCGCATTTACACCAATAGAAAAGGAGGTGGTATCATGACCTATTGGCTCGTCTCAACAATGGCTGTATTTGTATTTATTATCGCTTGTTACTTTTATTTGGATTACCGAAAAGAAAAGCGGGATTGGAAGAAAAACGTTGACCATTTTTACAATGATGGTAAAAAGCGGAAAAGTTTTATTGTCGTTTTAGGGGACCGCTTTGATAAAACTGAGATAGCCAAACCAATATATGAAAAATTGGAAGTTGCAAACATTCCTTTTACACCGTCGGAATACATTGGAGCAATTATCGTTTCTTACTTTGGTATTAATTTTTTACTTCATAATATGTTTAATGTTGAATTTCCATTAGCCCTGTTTATTTCCGCACTCCTTCTTGAAGGAGCAAGAAGACTAATCTTTTTCATGAGAAAAGGAAAGCTGAAGCAAAAAATTATTCAACAGTTACCGGAAATTTGTCGTACATTAGCGAACACGACTCGTTCAGGGATGACCTTAAATCAGGGGATTCAACTAGTTGCCCAGGAAATTTCGATGCCGGCAAAGGCAGAATTTAAACGATTAGCATATGAACTATCTCTTGGTGTCGACTTTCATACAGCATTACGGCAAATGGAGAAAAGAATTAATGTTCGAGAATTTCAACTTTTTGTTGCTACATTACTTATTCAAAAAAAGGCAGGTGGTAATTTGTATGCGGTATTAGATGAAATGAGTGAAACATTAGAGGAAAGGAATCTCCTCCAACAGGAAATCAAAACAATGACAGCGGAACAGCGCTATGTCGCGTATATCGTTCCAATTATCCCTATTTTCTTGGTGCTAATGATGAATAATGTGGTTGACGGATTTTTAGACCCGCTATTTTCAGGAGTAGGTTTAGTCTTGTTTGCATTGTTTCTTTTAGGAACGGTTGGAACCTTTCTTCTTGTTAGAAAGATTACCAATATAAAGGTGTGAAAATAAAATTATGGATGGATTAATTGTTATCTTTATTATTTTGGCACTTGGATTTTTCGCACTTGCACTGAGAAACTTCTATTTGTATTTAATGAAAAAACATGAACTCAAAGAAGACATAAAAGAAAAAACCTTTATCCCGTACACATTTGAAAGAAGAGTGACAAGAAAAGAAAAATTGATTGCAAAAATGTTTGAATTTGCGGATGACTTTTCTGACCTTGGTCAACGAATAAATTTTTTCAGTGAGAATGATGACGTTCGAAAACTACTTACTCAAGCTGGTTTTCCATATCGATTGACCTTGGCAAGATTCCAAGGCTTAAAGATATTTTTATTAATATTAGGCTTCTTTATCGGGGCTGTCTCACTTGTACTCAGATTTCCTTTTTCCCAATTTACGGTTATTCTTTATCCTGTTTTCGGCTATATGGGGGCCATCCTTTGGTTAAAAAACAAGGCAAAGAAAAGGCAGGAGGAATTATCGTACCAGCTTCCGGATTTTATGGATACAATGAGCGTAACCTTGCAAGCCGGAGTTGGGTTAGATCAAGCATTAAGGGAAATTGTCCCGTATTTTGAGGGACCTATCAAGGAAGAATTCGGCCGTTTCATTCAAGAAATGGATGTTGGTGTTCCAAGGTCGGATGCATATCAGGCGCTGCTTGAACGCAATGATAGCAGGGAATTTCAATTGCTCATTCGTTCATTGATTCAGGGGGAAAGGTTAGGTGTCCCAATATCTAAAACGTTTAAGCAGATTTCAGAGGAAATGCGCAAAATGAAAAAAGAGCAAATCAAAGAAAAGGCGGCAAAAGCTTCGCCAAAGATTACGCTTGTTACTACATTTCTGGTGATGCCATCAGCCCTCATATTTATCGGGGGATTGATGATCATGAATATGTTTTCACAAAACAAAAATTTATTTACATTTTTTGAGTAAAAAAGAAAAGGAGAGAGTGAATGATGAAGAAAAAATTATTAGGTCTGTACATTAAAATGATGCATCCGGTGAAAAACGAGAAAGGAGCACAATCACTGGAATGGTTGGGTTTGGCAGCATTGCTAATCCTTGTGTTGGGGATTATTTCGCAGGCTGTAAGTAAACAGGAAAACTCAATTGGGACATTAATAGGAAAAATTATTGAAAAAATTACCAATATGGTTGGGGATTAATTGAACCTATAATAAGTGACTGTAATAATTATGAAACTATAAAATTGCATAAACAAACTTAAATTACTTTAGATTTATCACCCAAACATCATGGTCATAAAGGATGAGTTTATTTTGAAGATTGCCATAAAATACCTAACAGTGTTTACAATAGTAATATTTTTACTTAGTAGTTGCAGCTCAAATCAAAAGAATACAGACGAAGGAAAGTCAGTGGAGATCATTAAAAATAAAACTGTGGAAGATAAAAAGGCAGATGATGAAAATAGGGGTACACAAAATGAAATAATAGTGGATCCACTTCCTACAAGTTATGAGGAACTTGCGAAATTACAGGCTGGTGAGTATGAAAATATTGATTTAGTAAGTGATGAAGCAAAAGCAAAAGTTAAGGACATCTTTAGTGTTTTACCGGATATTTCCAAAAGCCCAAGTAAAAAAGAATTAGATTATTACTTTCGAGAATTATTAAAAATGGTTCAAAAAAATTACGAGGGTCCTGAAAATTTAATTAATCGCTTGAAGTTTGAAACATTTGGTAATCCGAATATTAGTGATTCTCGATATCAATTTAAAGAAAATTTAAATGTTGTATTTATCATTGACGCATCTGGCAGTATGGCACAAAAAATAGATGGAAAAGAAAAAATGGCATCAGCAAAGGATTCAATTCTCAATTTTGTGAGTAAACTTCCGAAAGACGCCAAAGTTGGAATCAGGGTTTATGGTCATAAGGGAACAGGTTCAGACGCTGACAAAGCATTGTCATGTAGCAGCAGTGAACTTGTCTATCCAATATCGAATTATAATGCAGGCGAGTTCCAAGCAGCACTTAACAAATTTTCACCAAGCGGCTGGACGCCGATTGGTTTAGCCTTGCGGGAGGCGAAAAATGACTTAGCCTCCTTTGATGGAGCCAATAATACAAATATCGTTTATTTAGTCAGTGATGGAATTGATACATGTGAAGATCAGCCGATTGAAGCGGCAAAGGATTTGTATTCATCAAATATATCCCCAATCATAAATGTTATTGGATTTGATGTAGATAGTGAAGGACAAAATCAATTAAAACAAATTGCAGCAGCCACTGACGGGATATATGACACAGTAACCAACGAGGGTGAACTGCAAGAACAACTAGAAAAACTAAATGATTTGACAAATCAGTGGCAAGAATGGCTGGAAATGGGAAAACAACAATATGAATATAAGAAAGTGAGTAATAGTCTAGATATTTTTACTTATATTGCGGGTGAACAGATAAAAGCCGAACAAGAGAGTACAAATATTTATATAATTTTAAGTAGATTGAAAAGGGCTGGAATGTTTGATGATAAATCTTTTGAATATCTACGAAAAAGAAATTCTGAGTACCATGAATGGATTGATAATGAAATATCTAAATTTAATGAAGAACTTAAAGCATTAAATGAACAGAACTATAATGAAGCAATTAACCAGTTACAGGAGAAATACAATACCAATACCCAATAGGTTGGGGTGAGATTATTTGAGAGGAAGGAAACTTGAAAGAATTTTATATTTAATGCTAGCCTCCATGCTAATCTTTTGGACGCTGTTTCCGGCTGTAAGTGCCTTCGCATATATTACTCCGGGAACACCCATTGTCCCGGGGAAACCAATTACCCCGGGTACACCGATTCAGGGGGGAACCTTTATTATCCCAGGCAAAGTATATGAACCGGGTAAGGCTGTAAAGAGTGGAGAAAGTGTCAGTGGTTCTTCCGGATTAATTTCCGGGCAGCCGATTGTTCCATCTACACCATTAACATATGGAACCTTCATCATACCAAATGCGCCACCGGTATTGGGACATCCGGTGCTTGGGGGAACTGCGATACAAGGCGGTCAAGGTCCAAATGGCGGCACGGCAATCAATGGAGGTCAAGGCCCGAATAGCGGCACGGCAATCAATGGAGGTCAAGGCCCGAATGGTGGCACGGCAATCAATGGAGGTCAAGGTCCGAATGGTGGCACGGCAATCAATGGCGGTCAGAGCTCGAATGGCGGTAGCGCAATCAATGGAGGTCAAGGTCCGAATGGTGGCACCGCAATCAATGGAGGTCAAGGCCCGAATGGCGGCACGGCAATTAACGGCGGTGAAGGCCCGAATGGTGGCACCGCAATCAATGATGGCCAGGGCCCAAATGGCGGCACGGCAGTTAACGGTGGTCAAGGACTGAATGGTGGGACAGCAACTAATAGTGGTCAAGACCCAAATGGTGGAACAGCTACAGGTCGAGGCCAAGGACCTAGTAATGGAAATACATCTTTGCCCGGTAACGGTCCAAATACAAGTGATTCAGAAAATGAAACATCTTGGTTGTACAAGACAATTGATTCGGGATTAAATTTGGCAAAAACAGTCAAAAGGTGGGGGCTGGATTTTTATTTTGCTGGAGATTCAATTGCACAAGGCATAGTTGCTCATGGGGCAGGATATAAGTTTGTTAAAAATGAAAAATATAAAAGCGGTTATAAGTATAAATATTTAGGAAACCGAAAAGTAGAAGGGAAATTTAAACAAAAACTACTTGATAAATTTTCCTCAGACATAAAAGACAATAAACGAAATTATAACTCTTTTGAAAGAAAACAATACCTTAGGGATAAGGGATTACTGGGATTCAAAGAGACATTTAAAAAGAGTATTAGAGATAAATGGTTTCCTTTTTTTAAGCAAGAAAAGCAGGTCAAAATGAAGGGGCATAAAGTTCCAAAGATTGAATCAAAATGGACATTTAATAAAGATTTTATTAAACCTTCTAAGTTATTAAAAGGGAATGGATTCGTAAACACTATTTTCACATTTGGTCAAACCTTGAATGATTATACACTTGGCCCTAAAAAGTCAAAATTATTTACTTCAGAATTCTTTGCGGATCTCTCTACAGATGCAACAATTGGAATTGGCACAACATTTATATCTTCCGTTGCATCCAGTGCTGCAGTCGGGATGGTTGGCGGTTCTGTAGTTCCTGGATTAGGTACAGCAGCAGGGGCAGCGGCAGGTCTGTTGACTGGGGTTTTAACTTATTTCTTTATGGAATCACGTGTAGGCCAATCTATAAAGAAAGGCATTAGGTCAGGTTTCAAAAAAGCCTACGATGGTATTGGCAAAGCAAGTAATTGGATCGGTTCGCAGTTTAAATCAGGACTTAAAAAAATAGGTGGTATCTTTGGATAATAATCGTCTGACATTTAAAGAAAGTAAATTACTTTCGGCAATTGGATTTAATTTATTTTTTGCCTCTATTTCTAGCGCATTACCGGAGTGGAGTACAAAGTTTTGGCTAATTAATACGACTGTTGCCATGTTCTTTATCATTCGGACTGTTTATGCTTGGTTGACAATGACTGACAGTAAAAGATATTTTTCGATTGGGAGCTACGGTATGATTTTTATGATGGCATTTGTAGGTGCACAACCGATTATTCGATTACTTTGGATTGGGGAAAGTCATTTATGGATTCTTTTTGTGGTCACATGGTTATTATTATTTATTGTCACCCACCTATCAAAATGGAAAATTGGCAAAATGTTTAAAGATCCATTTGATTCCAAGGGTGGGAGGA
>NZ_JAJCHL010000102.1:0-9786 GCF_020554505.1 Caldibacillus sp. 210928-DFI.2.18 | reverse complement strand
CAACGGTTGATTTCTCAAATGACTTTCTGCATGTGATTCGTTCAGCAGCCCCTACATAACTAAACGTTTTAATGGAAAACTGTCCTTTCTTACACAAAGACTTTTTAACAATCCAGGAGTCCATGTACTTCCTCCGCCGACAATCACAGCATTAAACTTTTTCACGAAAATCGCCCTCCTTATTATGTTGTTCCCGTTTGCATTTCAAGTGTACTATACTTTTTTTTACATCCAGGGAAGTTTCAGATTTTGAAACTTTCCTTCTCGAAATACAAAATCATTTCTTAACATACATCGGAGCATATGAATAGTTGTCTATTAAGAGAAACCCTCTTCATAGTAAAAATCAAAATTTTATGTTATCATTAGAAAAAATGTTTCATATGGAATAAAATGCTAATGGTGACTGGTAATAAAGGGGGTATGAAATTTGTACAATATCATGGTGAAACTCTTAAACATCATAGATTCATACGAAGACCAGTCTGCAACTGAAGTTTTAGTAGCTGACTATATTCTCCGCAATATAGAGAACGTCCTTGCCATGTCCATTTATCAGCTTGCGGAAGCATGCCATACTTCCCCTGCGACCATCAGCAGATTTTGCAAAAAGCTGGGGGATATGTCATACAAAGAATTAAAAGAAAACTGCCAAAGTGTCAGAGAATACCAATCCAACGAAATTAACAAAGATATTCTCCAGCAATCAAGTCACTATACCGATATAAATGAAAACTTTAATATGATGATAAATTCCTTAATTGAAACAAAAAAATTAATAAATTGGGCTGATATAGAAAAAACTGTTACTCTTTTTGAGAATGCACAAAAAATAGCTTTTTTTGGGATAGGCTATTCCCATTTCACAGCGCGGGAAGCCCAGTATAAATTTACACGCTTAGGAAAATATTGCACAGCTTACAGCAATTTTGACAATCAACTAAGAGAAGCAAAAAGACTGACAAACAAGGATGTTGCTTTCATAATTTCCTTTTCAGGTGCAACAAGTTTCATTGTCAATTTGAAAAATATCATGCAAAAACATGGTATCAAAGTGATTGCCTTAACAAGCGAACCAGATTCCTATATAACTATTGGGGCAGACGTTATATTAAGAGTAAGCTCTCTTCAAAACAAACTTTTCAATTCACCAATTATTCAAGACTTATCTATTATGAGCATGATTAATTCGATTTATTTGGCTTATATTGGGAGAATGAAATAATTCCTTTTGCATATTTCCGAACAAGATAACAAAAAGGAAAAATAAATAACCTACATAAGCAAAACTTTTATCATAAAATTGTAATGACCTTATATTTCAATGTTTGATAAAGAGTGGATTAAAAAAAGGGATTAAAAAAAGGCATTTAGGATGATAAATTTTAATTGTCATTTTACAGCCAATCATAACCACCCTTCCAAAGGGTGGATTGAAAGGCTATAAGCTAAACTACCGGCCGGCGTCTCAAGGTGCTGGCTTTCATTTAGCATTCAAGCCTTATTGTCTTTGCCTCTTTTGCTTACCCCTAAAAGAGTGTTTGTATTAATTACTACCTTTAAAAGGCTTTCGCTTTTTTATCCTGATCGGATTTTATACGCCATGATCTATTCTAAACCAAGTGATTTCAACAATAATTAAATTCTTTTCAGAATTTAAACCACGATCAACGACAATAATTAACTTTGTGATTCCATACTTTGTTCTTTTAATCGCATTATTGCTGGTTCCAATATTTTACATTCGTGTTACCAGGAAAAAGCTCATAACTAGCAGGAATCCCATTTTCATCAATTAACAGTCCATTCACAACTTGAACTTGGTTCACATTATTACCCTTTGGGAACCTAATTTTTTTTAAAGTGTCTACAGCAACAGACTCAAAATAATATGTAGTCATATAATAGAAAGCAACGGCCAAATTCCGATTCAGTTTCTTCGCAATTTGTTTATAAAGATGTTCTTCTAATCGATTTTTTTGAGAGGCAAGGAATGAAAGTGAACGATACAAATGTTTAAGGACTTTCACCACCAAGTTATCACCCATACCGGGCGCACAATAAAAAATATCTAAAAACCCTAATTTCAATAATTTCTTAGCCATTTTTTATCGTTTTACTTTCTAATTCGAGAAAAAGAGGATGAAGCTTATCCTGTTGCATTCCACATTGTTTATGACAATGTCCCTATCACAACTAAAGGATATTTAAACGAGGCAAATTCTGTTCCGGCTATCGGTAGCCGCATTATGGGAGTGGTCAATAAAAACGGTTTAATTCATTTAACTTTTTACAGGGATTTATGAAGTAGGCAAAACAGTAATAGAGAGCATTACAGCCATTTCCGTTGACTCCGCCCTCGAAATGGTTAAAAACAAGTATAAGGATGATTTGCTAACAGACCGATACGTATTTCTCGTATTGCGTTGGAATATGTAACGATTGTTTCGATCAATGATGGAATGGCTTATGAATTGGTTCCGGCTTGGGTGTTTACTGCCCACCAAAAGACTATCTATCACGATCCAAAAAAGGGCCATTTTAAGATGATTCGGATTGGTGGTGAACAGGAGAAGATATCAAAATCCTCTGTGACACCGTGCATGAGTTGGATCGGGGAAAAGTGATTAACTCGATCATAAAAGAAAGAAAAGACATATTGTTTAATTAACAGAGGAGAATAAAATTACCATAATTAAGGACCTTTCATTGCCTATTTTAAACGTTGCAGTATAAAAGTATAAACCGGAAGATCGATGAACCACTTCTTCCGGTTTTTATATTTTTCATCAAAATACAGCTTAATTCTTCTTATTTTCTCAGTAAGTATAAAAAGTAAGGGGCGCCAATGATCGCTACAACTATACCGGTTGGAACGGCTGCTGAGCTAAAGATAATTTGTGCAAGAATATCAGCCAACACAAGCAGAATCGCTCCAATAAAAGGTGTAATTACTAAAAATGATTGATGTTTCGGCCCGACTAGCCTTTTGGCAAAATGGGGGCCCATTAAACCGATAAAACCAATCCTACCGGTAACGGATACGGCCGCAGCTGCCAAAGCAACTGCCACAACTAATAAAATTGACCGCTCCTTGTTTATATTCACACCTAAACCGATTGCAGTCGGTTCAGATAAAGTTAATAGATTCAACACATTAGCCTTAAAATAAATAATGGGAATACAAATCATGAGCCACGGGAATAGAGCAACAATAAACGGCCAATCGGTTCCCCAAACACTGCCGGCTAACCATTGAGATATAAATGCCACATCCTGTCTTTCCGCAGAAGAAATCATAAGAATCATGAGTCCCGACAAAGCGGAAGCAAAACCGACTCCAATTAAAACTAATTTAACCGGCTGAATGCCTTTTCCCTTTTCAAAAGAAAAAAAGTAAATACAGATGGCTGTAAGTAATCCACCGATAAATGCAATGACAGGCAGGACATAGGCAAAGTGCTGGATTTTACTTCCGGCGAATAAGTAGAAAACGGTGATTCCCACTCCTGCCCCCGAATTGATCCCGATGATTCCCGGATCGGCCAAGTCATTCCTTGTTACGCTTTGTAGCACTGCCCCCGCCATCGCTAATGCTGCACCGGCAAGAGTCAATATTAGTATTCTCGGCAAGCGAATTGAAAATAAAATAAATTCTTCCTTAAACGTCCCTTGACCGAAAAGCACAGGGATCAACCTGTCGATGGATAAAGTGGAAGCACCGAAAGATAAACCTACCACAAACAGAACCAGATAAATACCCATACTAAGGAACAGCCATTTTCTTGAAGTTCGTAATTTCTCATGCGACAAAGGCTTTTCCCCCTTTGCGTACGAGAATTAAGAAAAATGGTAATCCAATAACGGATACAATAGATACTACCGGCGTTTCAAATGGCGCATTCATGATTCTCCCGGTAAAATCAGCCAACACCATGAAGGAACCGCCAAAGCTCATACACATCGGAATCACATAACGATAGTCGGTTCCTACAAATGCCCGTACCATATGGGGAATCATAAGCCCAACAAAGGCAAGATTTCCGACCAATGCCACACTTGCCCCGGCCAGTAAAACAACAACAAACATGAGTATCCATTTCACCAGGGCAATATTTTGACCTAAGCCGATAGCAACATCTTCATTTAAACTAAGAATAGTCAATTGCGGACTCATTATCATCGCTAAAATAAGTCCAATTACAATGAATGGGACAACACCGATTAAGGCCTGCCATGTTGTTCCGATTAATCCCCCGGACGTCCACATGGAAACGTCTTTTGATATATTAAAGAGGATTCCGACTCCATCTGCAATCGCTTGTAAAAAAGCTGTTACTGCAGCCCCGGCCAAAACAAGTTTCATTGGAGATAATCCCCCTTTTACAGTAGCACTTATACCATAAACAAGGATCATCCCTATCCCGGCTCCGATAAAACAGGATACAATAATCACATAATATGAAGCTGCCGGTGCAAAGACAAGTGTTCCGGCAAGAGCTGCATTTGCCCCGGCGGTAACACCCAACAGCCCGGGATCGGCTAACGGATTACGGGTTACACCTTGCATAACGGCACCGGCTACAGCGAGAGCACTCCCAACAAAAAAGGCCGCAATTACCCTGGGAAAGCGTAGTTCCAGCAAAACTGACCGGTATTGGCCACCTTTCTGTTGAAAAATTGCTTCAAATACATCTTTTAATGTTGTATCCGCAGCTCCATACCAAATGGCAAACAACATGATAATCAATAAAAACAAAATGGAGACTGGTAATTGCATATAAAAAGGGACTTTTCGAATCACTTTCATTAGTCTTTCACCATATCACTTAATGACTTCCTAAAAAGGCTTTTTCAAAAAAGTCTAATTGATAATCTAACGATAATGCATCATTAAAATAAAAAGTAGCTGCATCAGCAGTATACACATGACCGTTTTTCACTGCTTCGATTTCGTTATACCAGTCTGCTTTTAAAAAAGTTGTATCTTTCTCTTTTGTTAAACTTAATATGAGATAATCACCGACATAATCACCCAGCACTTCTTGGGAAATCGCATAGTAGCCCGGTTTAAGCGCTACTTCTTTTACCTTTTCAGGCATTTTCAGGCCCATTTCTTGATAAAGGATTTCTGTTCCGCGACCCCAGTTGTCACCAAATAAATAAAATTGTTTTTCATCGTTTTCAACAACCGTAACGGTCGCATCTTCACCAATTTTTTCTTTTATTTTCTTACCGATTTGGGCTGCACGTTCTTTAAAATCATTCACCCACTCAGTTGCTTCTTTTTCTTTATTAACGACCTTGCCGATTTCAATATGCTGTTGCAAGTAATCTTTTCTTCCATATGTAAATAATACGGTTGGAGCAATTTCTTGCAGTTTGTCTGCGTTCTCGATATTGTTTAAGCCAATAATTAAATCCGGTTCAAGTTCAATAATTTTTTCCAAATCTTCATTGGAAACAACCTCGGCATTTTTTAAACCTTCTTTAAAGTTTGGGTTGCCTTTTGACCAAGAATCAACACCGACAATATTGACGCCTAGTTGAATTAAGTCCCCGGCATAACTGGATAAAACAACGACCCGCTTTGGATTTGCCGGTACTTCTACCGGACCTGTTTCTGATTCATAAACGATAGTATCTTTCTTTTCTGTTTTATCGGCATTTTGTTTACTTTCCTCATTACTGTTACATGCTGCCAACAAGAGTACGAGCAAAATCATCAGCCATTTCTTCATCTCTTTCTTCCTCTCCCTTTATCAAATCATATGTGATACAAATTGGTTTTTTCGTTCGTGGATCATCGCCAATTACTGCATCAATATTGAATACTTTTCGTAGAAGTGCCGGGGTCATGATTTGTTCCGGCGTTCCATGTCCTGCCAGTTGCCCTTTTGTCAAAGCGATGATTTCATGGGAGAAGCGCGATGCCTGGTTCACATCATGGAGTACCATAACAATCGTCCTGCCTTCATCTTTGTTTAATCTTTCCAGAAGCTCCAAAACTTCCAATTGATGGGCCATATCAAGATACGTTGTCGGTTCATCAAGGAAAATCATTTCCGTTCCCTGTGCTAACGCCATGGCAATCCAAACCCGTTGCCTTTGACCGCCTGATAAGGAGTCGACAGGTTCATCGCAAAATTCAGTTAACCGCGTTACTTCTAACGCCCACTCAATCATTTCTTTATCTTTTTTTGACAAACTTCCAAGTCCTTTTTGATAAGGAAAACGACCATAAGAAACTAATTCTTGCACGAGCAGCCCTTGAGCACTTTCCGGATTTTGCGGCAAGATGGCAAGTTTCTTAGCTAATGCTTTCGTGTTCATTTTTGCAATACTTTTTCCATCAATAATGACATTACCGCCTTGGTAAGGTATCACCCGCGTAATCGCCTTTAACAAAGTTGATTTTCCGCAACCATTGGCTCCAATAATGGTCGTAATCTTGCCCTCTGCAATTTGTAAACTCATCTCTCGGACAATTGTTTGCTTTTCATATCCTACACTTAACCCCTCAATTTGTACCTTCATCATCACCCCTCGCTTTCATTCACATTAAAAAAAATTAAATTTATAATTGAAAATGATTATCATTATCATATATTATATATATTAGAAACAGTTAAACTCTTTGTCAACAAAAATTTTAGAAGCTTAATATTAATTGTATGTAATTTTATGAAAGATTAAAACGTCAGCTTTGTTGCTATGAGATACAGAGGATGGTTTTTATCAAACTTGTGGGTTTTCTTAAGGTGGGACAAATTAGTTGCAATTGAGCGAGCCACCCGTTGCTTTATTGAAATTGAAGAAAACCTTTTTACCGAGAAATGCGACAGTTTTTAATAATAGAGCCTAAATAATCAAGAAATTCATATGCTTTTTACATAAATAGAAGAACAGGGGGATTGGCATGACGGAAATGTTTGATGTAACGATAATCGGCGGTGGACCTGCCGGCTTGTATTCGGCCTTTTATAGCGGATTACGGGGGATGAAAACAAAATTAATTGAATCTCAACGAAAGCTTGGCGGGAAAGTTTTACTTTATCCGGAAAAAATGATTTGGGATGTTGGGGGACAGCCGCCTGTACCAGGTCATACTTTCGTGAAACAATTGGTAGACCAAGCGCTCACGTTTGAACCAACTGTTTGTCTGGGCACAAAAGTGGAATATGTTGAAAAAACTGCAGACAACCACTACCTCATTACAACAAATCATGGAGAAATACACGAGACGAAATCGATTATTTTGGCTGTCGGTGGCGGGATTATTCATCCAAAACGGTTAGACTGTTCCGGGGCAGAGAAGTTTGAAGGGGAAACTTTGCATTATACTGTGCCATCATTAAAACTCTTTTATCAAAAAACAGTGGTAGTCTCCGGTGGGGGAAATGGGGCTATTGATTGGGCGGTTGAACTGTTAGATATTGCCAAACATGTAATCGTAGTCTATAGACAAGGGGATTTTCCCGCACATGAAGCCCAAGTTGAACTGTTGCGAAAAAGGAATGCCACCATTTTACTGAATTCAACAATTGAGACATTGATTCCCCATGATCATCAAGATAAAATAAAACAAGTCGTAGTTAAAAATGTGGTAACCGAGGAAACAAATGCAATTGACACCGATCATCTGATTGTCAGTTACGGCTTTGACCGGGAAGGTTCGCTGCAATTTGCAAGTTCTATTCGATTACGAAAGAAGGATGAATATTTTTATGAAGCTTCTCCCACTTGTTCCACGTCCGAACCGGGAATTTTTGCCGCAGGAGATATTATTAACTATGACGGGAAAGTTTATTTACTCGTCGGCGCTTTCCAAGATGCCGTCAATGCAGTGAATAGTGCAAAACAATATATTGACCCGCTCGCTGAAAAAATCGCAATGGTGTCATCCCATAATGAAAAGTTCCGAGAAAAAAATAAACAATTACTTGAAACCGAGTTGAAATTGTAAAATATATAGAAGAAGGGCGGGATCAGGTCCCTAGTCCTTCTTCTAAACCTTTAAATTAGCAAGTATAGTAATGTAAAATAAGGGTACCAATCATTATTCTATCATTCATCAAAAGGGTGAGGTCAAATTATGAAACTATTACAATTCTTCAAAGAAAATAAACTGCATTTAGGTGTGGCGACAGAATTAGGGATTTTAGACGTTAGTGAGGCGGGGAAAAAATATAATGTATCCGTACCGGGCAGTCTTCAAGAATTACTTTCAGCTGAAGATGGTATGAAAACAGTGGAAGCGGTAACGAGTCGTGCATTAGAGGTGAAAACGACCGAATTATTCCTTTCTAAAGAAGAAATTCACTATGCACCGGTCGTGACGAATCCGGAAAAAATTGTCTGTGTCGGCTTAAATTATATTGACCATGCAAAAGAATCAAAGATGGACATCCCAACCTCACCAGTGATCTTTAGTAAATTTAACAACGCATTGTCTGCGCATTTAGATTACATCCCTATTCCTGAGGGAGCAAAGCAAATAGACTATGAGGCAGAACTCGTTGTAGTTATCGGTAAGGAAGCAAAAAATGTATCTAAAGAGGAAGCGCTGTCTTATGTATTTGGCTACACGATTGGAAATGATGTCTCCGCTCGCGACTTACAATTTCGAACAGGGCAATGGTTATTGGGAAAAAGTCCGGACGGCTTTGCCCCTGTTGGTCCATTTGTCGTAACAAGTGATGAAATGGATCCATACAATCTCAATATTGAATGTCGTATTAATGGAGAGATCCGCCAAAAAGCAAATACAAGAGATATGATTTTTGATTGTGCAACATTAGTAAGTTATCTTTCAACATATATGACATTGAAACCGGGTGATCTTATTTTTACCGGAACTCCGGATGGTGTCATTCTTGGATATGCGAAAGATCAGCAAGTATGGCTGAAACCAGGAGATGAAATGGTTGTATCCATTGAGAAATTAGGGGAATTAAAAAATGTCTTAAAGTAAACTTTCATCGTGGGGGTTTCTTATTCCCCCACGGATGTATTTTTGCCACAGAATAGCGAATATCGCAAGCACCTCGATAAAAAATTTTATCCTGTTATATTTTCCGATAATAAATACGCATACACAAGTTTTTCTGTATTTTGTATCGATGAAATATGGGTTCGTTCAAAGGCATGAGAAGAATCAATACCCGGACCAATTAAACCATGAACAATATCAAACCCGCTCCGGATAGCGGCTGATGCATCGGAACCGTAATACGGGTAAATATCTAACTGATAATCAATTTGATGTTGTTTCGCCAGTTCAACAAGATGTTTCCGTAATTTCACATTGTATGGTCCACTCGCATCTTTCACACAGATGGAAACCGTATATTCATCTGTCGACTGTCCGTCACCCATGGCACCCATATCAACCGCCAAGTATTCCACTGTTTCCGGTGTAATATTGGAGTTGCCGCCATAGCCAATTTCTTCGTTATTTGAAATCAAGAAATGGGTCGTATACGGCAACTTGATTTGATTTTTCACTATGTATTCAATTGTCTTCATTAAAATTGCGACACTTGCTTTATCATCTAAGTGACGGGATTTAATATAGCCGGATTCCGTTATTTGAACCCGCGGATCGAATGAAACAAAGTCACCCACTTCAATACCAAGCGCCCGAACTTCATCGGCATTGGTCACTTTTTCATCGATGCGAACTTCTATATTTTGCTGATTACGCTCTGCTGTTTTCGCTTCTTTATAAACGTCAACAACCCACCACTTAACGACCTAACGGTCTGTTTGAAGTGGGGGCTTGCG
>NZ_JAJCHL010000101.1:0-9838 GCF_020554505.1 Caldibacillus sp. 210928-DFI.2.18 | reverse complement strand
ATATTTTTGGCGACGAAACCTAATCTCGTCGTCATTTTTGGTCGAAAACCTCTCAATTTTGGCGACGAAACCTATTCTCGTCGCCATTTTGAGGCGGAAAACCCCATTTTTTGGCGACGAAACCTATTCTTGTCGCCATTTTGAGGCGGAAAACCCCATTTTTTTGCGACGAAACCTATTCTCGTCGCCATTTTGAGTTGGAAAAAGCGCAATTTTGACGACGAGCCAGGTTCTCGTCGCCATTTTGTGGTCGGAAACTCTATTTTTTGGCGACGAGACCTATTCTCGTCGCCATTTCGAGTTGGAAAAAGCACTATTTTGACGACGAAACTCGTTCTCGTCACCATTTTAAGCCGAGAGATGCTCAAGTTTAGCGACGAAATTAGAATGGGAATCTCAATTACTTACTTCAATTCCAATAGCATAAGCAAATTTAGTTATTAAAAATACTCCTTCGCTAATTCTTCCAGACACCGTAAGCTTTTTTCGGCAAACAAAGAATCATCTGCTTCTAATTCACTTTTCAACTTATCATATGCGGCCTTCAATGATTCCTTGTATTCCGGAACCTCGCCATCATAAAGTTTAACCATGTTCTTCGGGACAGGGGTTTGTTCACGGTAGCTTAACGCTTTCCGTTCATGGAAAAACGGTACATCCGCTTGTTTTGGATGATGAAGATCACCTTGCATCGGATGTTTGATAACAGCTAGAATGCGGACTAAATAATCGTTTTCTTTTATCGCAGTAACTTCCCCGATATATGTCCCCGTTTTCTTATGTGCACGGACGATCGAACCAATTTGAATTGAGGTATCCATTTTAGTACTCCCTTCAGTTTGATACTTCTATTTATCATATTAGCGTGTATTTGCAAAATGACAAAATAAAAGGCTTTTGCGCGGATGGAAATTTCGAAAGTAAAAGAAAAACCTTTTACCAACATCAAAAAAAATCCCTCTAATATGAAGGATTTGCCTATGCTTTTGGACTGGAATTATATAAACCGAAACAGTCCATTATTCAAAAAAGAACGCTCAAATTGCATCTCGGTAAAGTCCACACGATATTTGTTGAAAATCTTTTCATCAAACCTTTTTGGGCGCTAATCAAAACATAAAATATAAGTAATCTTCTAACTTTATTTGCGAAACGGTCTCGCAAACATAATTTCCGGCTTTGACCGATTTTATAAGGAAAAATTGCCATGCACCTCATATAATCATCTTACTCTACCACCGTCACCCCATATTCCTTAAACCATACATGGAACTGGGCGAGGAAGGCGAGAAGCTGTGGACCGGTCATTAGTTGCCCGAACCAAGGGACGTCAAATTTTTCCCCACCGGACTGAACCAATTCCAAAAGCGTTTCTTTCTTGAAAAATTCATGGAGTGGAGAACTTTTGTCTGCTAAAATACTTTCAAGCCACCGGATAACTCCTTTTGTATAACCCGGATTATGGGTTTTCGGATACGGACTTTTTTTACGATAAAGGATTTCATTTGGTAAAATGTCCTCCAAAGCCTTCCGCAATATGCCTTTTTCATGACCGCCCAATGTTTTCATTTCCCATGGAATATTCCAAACATACTCGACTAGCCGGTGATCGGCAAACGGGACGCGGACCTCGAGGCTCGCCCCCATACTCATCCGGTCTTTCCGCTCAAGCAAGGTTGTCATGAACCATATCATATTTAAATAGAATAATTGCCGGCGCCCCACCTCATCAGCAGATTCTCCATTGAGTAGCGGCGTTTCTGTTACCGATTCTAAGTACCGAGCCTCGATATATTCATTGATGTTTAATTTTTGACGCCACCCTTCACTCAATAAATGATTACGAGCATTAATTGATCGCATCCACGGAAATTGGCTGGATGAAAGCTCATGTTTTTTATGAAACCACGGATAGCCGCCAAAAATTTCATCGGCACATTCTCCTGAAAGACTTACAACAAAATCCTTTTTTATTTCCCGGCAAAACCATAACAAGGAAGAATCAATGTCTGCCATTCCGGGTAAATCACGGACAAGGACTGCCTCTGTTAAGTATTCAACAAGCTCATCATTGGAAATTACACATCTATGATGGACCGTATGAAATGTATCTGACATCAACTGGATGTACGTAGCATCTGAGTTTGGTTGAAATTCAGTTGCATGAAAATACTGGTCATTTCCTTCATAATCAATGGAGTACGTGTGAAGTCGGCCTTTTCCTTCTTTGGCAAAATGCTCCGCCGCAATCGCGGTAATTGCGCTGGAGTCCACACCGCCGGACAAAAATGTACAGACCGGCACATCGGAAACAAGCTGACGAACAACGGCATCTCTCACTAGAGAACGTACCTTTTCAACCGTCTCATCCACAGAATCCGGGTGTGGCTCACTTTTCACCTGCCAATAACGCCAAACTTTCAAGCCATCCCGGGTAAAAGTGAGGGCATGGGCCGGGCGCAATTCCATGACTCCTTTAAAAATGCCGTGTCCAGGAGTATGGGAAGGTCCTAAAGCTAAGACTTCCGATAATCCGTCAAAGCCAATTTTTGCCTCAACATCCGGATGGGCAAGAATCGCTTTTATTTCCGAACCAATAATTAAAGAACTGCCCTTTTCACTGTAAAAAAATGGTTTTACTCCAAGCCGATCACGCGCTGCAAAGATTTTTTCTTCTGCTTCATCCCAAATGACAAAGGCAAAAATTCCGTTCAAATGGTGGACACAATCTTCCTTCCATTCAATATAAGAGGTAAGTAACACTTCTGTATCCGAATGGCCTTTGAACTGATGGCCTCTTTTTATCAACTCTCGCCGAATGTCTTCAGTATTATATAACTCACCATTATAAATCAATGTATAGGTTTTGCCTTCGAATATTTTTGTCATCGGCTGCCGTCCTCCGATTGGGTCGACAACAACTAATCGTTTATGACCGAAAGCGACATGTGAATCAATAAAAATATTTGTGTCATCGGGTCCGCGCTTTGATAATGTTTCCGTCATCTTTCTTACCGTATCATATTCACCTTTTAAATTTTTTCGGAAGTCAATCCAAGCTGTAATACCGCACATTGATAAACACCCCTTCTTTGCAACGATAAAATATTTTATTTTTAAAGGGATAAAAATGTGCCTATAGGAAAAAATTTCCTGTTAACAAAACTACCATTGGATAAGTTTGCGATTTGATCAAAACGAGATATTTTTCAAAAGATAAGCCTAAAAAATCAAATATAAAGTTAAGAAAACTTGATAATGTGATTCAGATGTTTTACCATACAGAAAGGTAAAGGAAAAAAGTGGCGATTCATGCGAGGAAACTTTACATAATATTTTGACTTATCGGGTTGAATCCCATTAATTAAGGAGATGAAGGAATGAGCGAAAAAATGTATCCACAATTTACTCCGGAAGTGCAAGCAAATGAAATTGTCGCTGAAATGGTGACCAATCAAGGGACAATTAAATTGAAATTATTTCCTGAATATGCGCCAAAAACAGTGGAAAATTTCGTTACCCATGCAAAAAATGGTTATTATGAAGGGATTATTTTCCATCGTGTGATTAAAGATTTCATGATTCAAGGAGGAGACCCGACCGGAACCGGTATGGGTGGGGAAAGTATTTACGGTCATTCGTTTGAAGATGAGTTTTCCCCGGACTTGTTCAATTTCCGTGGAGCTTTAAGTATGGCGAATGCCGGGCCGAATACGAACGGAAGCCAATTTTTTATTGTACAAAAACAAGATATGGATCCGGGTTTTGCCGATCAAATGAAACGTGCCGGTTATCCGGATGAAATTATAGAGCATTATCAACAAAACGGCGGGACACCATGGCTCGATTTCCGTCATACTGTATTTGGGCAAGTTATCGAAGGGATGGATATTGTTGATAAAATCGCTACCGTTCCGACCGGTGCCGGAGACCGTCCAATTGAAAATGTTGTAATTGAGAAAATTACTGTCGCCGAATAATCATATGGAAGGGTCGACTATTTGTATCGGTAGCGACCCGACTTCCTTTTTTGGCTAATAGCTAATAGGAAAGTATAAATTTTTCAATTTCTACTTTCCTAACGCATAAGCCCAACTACGGCTCTGCCATCGCTTTAAGGCTTGGCAGTCGCCGAGTTTTCTTTACAACGTATCTGAAAAATTGCTATAATTATAGAAATTGAACGAATATTAGGGGTGTTTTAGGATGCTTTATCTCTATTTTCCGGAAGATAAATCAGAATATATTCCGGCGCTAATTTCATTTGCAATCTTTTTGATTTTTTGCATCCTCACTTTTCTTTGGATTATTAAATACTCTAAAAAGGAAGAACTGCGGACAAAGGAATTAGAAGAGCAAATTAAACAGAATTTGGATGAAACGGGGAGAAAACGGTGAAGGGGTTGTCCGGAAAGTAGAAATCCCCTAATAAACATATGATGTTTCAATCTTTTAAAGCATGAAAGAGGCATCCAAAAGTCGAAAAAATGACTTTTCGGACACCCCTTTTATTTATGCTGTATCAGATTTTAAAGGACAAATACAGGCGAATTTTCGAAAAAGTATTCGAGACCAATTTTATAAAAATCTGCATCGGGCGACTCTATAAGTTCTCGCAAAAGCTTGTTCATCGAGTCACCTTACCGTCAAGTACCTAACCATACGCTTAAGATAAAGCCTTTTTTAAACGTCCCAGCCCATCTTCCAGCAATGATCGCGGGCAGCCGATATTCATCCGGACAAATCCTTCACCCTCGACACCATACTTGCCGCCCGGTTCCAAAGCTAATTTTCCTTTTTCTACCAACAATTTTTTTAAGTCGTTGTCAGATAACCCGAGGCTGCGACAGTCAATCCACAGTAAATACGTTCCTTCCGGGGAGATGGCCTTCACCGACGGAATTTCCTGTTCAATAAACTGCAGCGCATAGTCGCGATTGTCTTGTAAGTAAGTAAGCAAGTTTTCAAGCCACGCTTCACCGTGTTTATATGCGGCTTCTAGTGCGACACGACCAAATATGTTTAGTCCGTGAAAACTAATTTTTCCTTGCACAGTTTGCACCTTTTTACGCAATTCAGCATTGGGAATGATCATTAATGACGCCTGCAAGCCCGGAATATTAAACGTTTTACTCGGTGCGATGCAGGTAATGGTCAATTCTTGTAAATTCGAGCTTAAACTGGCAATCGGAATATGTTGATTCGGTTTATAAATAATGTCGGCATGAATTTCATCTGAAACAATTTTGACGCCATATTTATGACAAAGGTCCCCAAGTTTCTCCAACTCTTCTCGACGCCAAACACGCCCGACCGGATTATGCGGATTACATAAAATAAACAGCTTCACCCCGGATTTTAATTTTGCTTCAAAATCTGCAAAGTCAATTTCATATTTTCCGTTATGTAAAAGTAATGGATTTTTCACAACGATGCGGTGATTATTTTCGATCATATGATAAAAAGGATGATATACCGGTGTTTGGATTAAGATTTTATCGCCTTCTTCCGTCAAAGCCTGGATGGCGAAACCCAAAGCGGTAACGACACCCGGACTGGGAAGAAGCCATTTTTCTTCAAGATCCCATTGGTACCGCTTATGAACCCAATTTTTTACAGCTTGGAAAACATCCGGTGAAGCTTGCCCATATCCAAAAACACCATGACGGGCCCGAGTTTCTATGGCTTCAGTAATTTCCGGCGGCGAGGCAAAGTCCATATCGGCCACCCACATAGGCAGCAGGTCATCCGTACCATAAATGGTTTTTAAAGCATTCCACTTCACGGAGTCTGTACCTTTCCGTTCTATAAATGTATCAAATTCTTTCATGTTCATTCCCCCCATTTTTTCTCTAATCATAACACATTCAATTCGATTATAATAAATTGTTTATTCTGGTCTATCTGTAAAAAGAAAATGCCGGATTTGGCAAGCTACCCGATTGAGCCTGAGCAAAATTTAATCAGTTCAATAGCTGGTCAGAATAGATATCCGGTTTCCCGATTCAGCCACGCAAAGCCTTTATTTTTTATCAGTTGACCGGATTAGTATTAGAAGTCCAGTTTTAACAAGCCACCCAAGACCTATATCATTGAATAAATTTTTTTATCAGTTCAACGGTTCGTTCCGGTCTTTCTTCAGGGATGAGATGTCCGGTTTTTGGCAAAATAACTAATTCTGAGTCAGGCAAATCATTTTTCAACCGTTTACCGACGACAATAGGTACAATTTTATCGGAATCTCCCCAAACAAGGAGGATCGGAGTCTTTATTTTTTTTAGAATTGGTTGCGGCAGGTCATCTTCTCGGTCACGAATAAATTTTGCTAGGGCACGGAATATATTGTCATATTTGATAAAAGGCTCCAAATATCCTTTTACCATTTCATCGGTGATAATAGATTTATTATAAACCACTTTGGCTAAATTTCCTTCAACACCGCCTGATTTGATTAACCATCTTTTCACAAACATACCGGAAAACGGCAAATAACTGAGGGCAATAAGCGATTTTCGAACCTGTTTTAAATACGCGGAACCTGCCAACAAGACCGCCTTTTCAAAAGTTTCCGGACTTTGATAAAGCATATGAAGACCAATTTGTCCGCCCATCGAATGACCAATGATGGAAACATTTTTTAAGTTTAGAACATGAATTAATTTTAACAGCGATGCAGTTATATTTTTATAAGAATAAGTGAAGTCCAACGTTTTTCCACTATTGCCAAAAGGGGGGAAGTCAACTGAAACAATTTCATATGAATCCATTAATTCAGGAATTACGTAGCGAAAACTAAAACTTGATGAAAGGAAACCATGAATGAAAAATAGGGTTTTTGTTGCATTTCGGTTTTGATAATGTTCATAGTAAAAATCAATTCCATTAATTTCTCTGACATTAACGTATTTTTTCGTGTTGATTAATGGCGTAACCACAATTTTTTCCCTCCAGAAGCTAAGTTGTTCGGATAAAAGGCAAATAAAAAAGGACAAACCAAAATAGGTTGTCCACATCAAAAAGGGGGGGAATACTTGAAAGCCTAGTAGTTGTAGTTTTGCCTTAAATGACTAAATATATACATATCTTGAAAAAAATTCTTGATTAATGAAGTATTTTTTGTTCATTACAGCAATCGATCAGGTCTGAAATTGGAATATCCAATACACTGGATAAATTAAAAAGGGTATCTTGATCAGGGGTCATTTGATTTTCTTCCAACTGTTGAACCATTTTTAAACTTTTTCGAATCCGCATTGCCAGTTCTTCTTGAGACATATTAAAATTTTCCCGACATTCCATTATTTTTTGTCCAATTGTAAGCATCTTTCTCCCCTCCTCGTCATATTTCTAAGTTTATTATACTATAATTTGTTTCTTGGTTTCATTTAAAATAGTGACATTTTTTAGAAATTTAAACTTATTAAAATTGCAAGAAGTTGTTACCAAGTTTTGAAAAACAATTTTGTATATGGTAAAATATTATAATGGATTTTAGACTTAGGAGTGTTTTCATGAATGAAAAAATTGCAGTGGGTAGTATTGTAAAAGGAAAAGTTTCAGGGATACAGCCGTATGGTGCGTTTATTGCAATCGGTGAGGATCGGCAAGGACTTATTCATATTTCTGAGATAACCAATGGGTATGTAAAAGATATTCATGATTATTTAGAAGTAGGCGATGAGGTTTCTGTTAAAGTTATAGCGATTGATGAAGAGAGCGGAAAAATTAGTTTATCGTTAAAGGCGGTTACGGATTCGGACCATAATGAAAAAAATCCCCGTCATAAGGAATATAATAAAGATCATTTGGAAGAGTTACTCGCTTCATCCAGTCAAGGGTTTAATTCGCTGAAGGAAAAACTTACCGAGTGGATTGAAGAATCAAAAAAGAATGAAGGTATGATTCAGAAGAAATAGTCGCTGTATAAGGATTTAATTGCGTCGATTTACTCCGTGAAATTTTTGATGATTCGGAATATCGTTGCTTTACAACAGTATAGTATATAGATGCTATACTTTTTATTTGTTAAAAGAGGATTTCAAGAAGTTCGGGAAAAAGCTTGAGTTTTTCTGCAATTGGCTGTATGGAGAATTTATCTTTAGGAGCTTGGGGTGACGGAATTACCATTGCCAAACATGTTTAGGAAAGGATGGGGAATTTTTTGACGAGGAGCTCCAAGTTGACTGTGGTACAATGCCAAACGTGTCAGGATAAATATCGAGAATTTTCAGAGGCGCTAAACTTTCCTGCACTTCTTGGCGCAATTTCCCTCCTTTTGAAGACTTTCGTTTTACATTTAAAAAAAGTGTAAATTTCCGGAACGCGGCATATGATTGCCCAGTTGAGCTCTCGTGAGGATATGATAAACTATTGAATGAGAGGGGGAGAAAAATGAAGGAACAATTATCCGAAAGATTAATGGAGCTAGCAGATAAATATGGTGCTCATAATTATCATCCGCTACCGATTGTTATTGCGGAAGCAGAAGGAGTATGGGTAAAGGACCCTGAAGGAAAGAAATATTTGGATATGTTAAGTGCCTATTCTGCGGTTAATCAAGGTCATCGTCACCCGAAAATTATCCGCGCATTGAAAGAACAGGCAGATAAAGTAACACTTACATCAAGGGCTTTTCATAACGACCAGCTGGGGCCTTGGTGTGAAAAAGTTTCAAAATTAACCGGAAAAGATATGGTGTTACCAATGAACACCGGAGCCGAAGCAGTTGAAACGGCATTTAAAGCTGCAAGACGTTGGGCTTATGATGTGAAAGGTGTCCGGCAAAATCAAGCTGAGATTATTGCTTGTGAAGGGAATTTTCACGGAAGAACGATGACAGCGATTTCCTTATCATCCGAAGAGGAATATAAACGCGGTTTTGGACCCATGTTGCCGGGAATAAAACGTATTCCGTATGGCGATATTGATGCGTTACAGGCTGCAATTTCACCAAATACTGCCGCTTTCCTGATTGAACCGATTCAGGGAGAAGCCGGTATTATCGTACCACCTGAAGGATTTCTTAAGAGAGCCTATGAAATTTGTAAAGAAAACAATATTTTGTTCATGGCTGATGAAATCCAATCCGGTTTAGGCAGAAGCGGTAAAATGTTTGCCTGTGATTGGGAAGGAGTCAAGCCGGATGTATATATTTTAGGAAAAGCACTTGGCGGAGGGGTTATGCCAATTTCTTGTGTAGCAGCCAATGATGACATACTTGGCGTTTTCAATCCGGGTTCGCACGGTTCGACATTTGGCGGTAATCCATTGGCCTGTGCCGTTTCCATTGCAGCCCTTGATGTAATTGTGGAGGAAGATTTACCTGCACGTTCATTAGAACTGGGGGAATATTTTATCGGTAAATTGAAGACGATTTCAAATCCCCATATAAAAGAAGTTCGGGGACGCGGCTTGTTTATTGGTGTTGAACTGGATGAACCGGCACGTCTGTATTGTGAACAACTGAAAGAGGTCGGGCTACTTTGTAAAGAAACCCATGAAAATGTTATTCGATTTGCCCCACCACTTATTATCACAAAGGACGAATTGGACTGGGCATTTGATAAAATTGAAAAAGTACTTCACTCTTGAAGCACTGTTTCCTTAACGTACTAAAAAACCGGTTGGCATATAGCCCCGGTTTTTTTAGCTAATAGCAGGACTTTCCTAATGCTGCACTAGAGTGACTTCGGTAGCATTACCTCGCAAGCGAAAATGTTTTTTCGCTGAACTACGGATCTGCTCTCGCATAAAGGCTCGGACGCCCGAGTTTTCTTTATACGTTAAGAAAGTATAAAAATACAAGCAATTAACTTGGGATTAGTTTTATTGTCTAGCT
>NZ_JAJCHL010000100.1:0-10040 GCF_020554505.1 Caldibacillus sp. 210928-DFI.2.18 | reverse complement strand
CCCATTTAATGGGCTTTTTGGAAATTTTTTGCATAACACAAGTGTCAAACTCCCGGTATGTGCTTTTTTCAAAGATGGATAGAAAGCTATAGCCATATTTACCAAGTTATAATATGATAGATTAAGAGAGTTTTTTATCAATATTCTCGGAAACGGATATATGCTTTTACAAATAGAGAGGAAATCTGCTGTCCATTGCGTGTTAACTTCATAGGAAACATATGAGTCGGTATCTATGGCAACAAAGTTTATGTAAATAGCCTACTTGTTAAGGGTGGAATGCAGCATGAAACGACAGAAATTATCCCTTATGATTACGGTGCTGATCGTGATTTTTATTCAAGGCTCAACTACAACGTTTGATTTTTTATTTTTAAAAGATATTGAAAATACACATTTCAACCAACATTTGAATTTACGAGCTTCAGAGATTACTCCGTCCATAATATTATTACCGAATAATTCATTTGATGAAGAAGCAGCAGCACAGATGGTTAACCGAATTGATTCACTGCCCATATCGCTCTTGGAAAAAATATATGATCAACATATTAAAATTCGTTTATTTAACGGCCATTTGACGGATTTTCCAAGTACCCGTTCGTTGACAGGAATAACACCCAGAGGCTATGCAGATACAACGGTAACTTGGGATAATGTCCCCGGTGCAGGTGGAGGCAGGATCGTATTTGTGAAAATCGGTGCCAGTGATAAAGGAGAAGGACATGGTTCAGTAAATTTGGAATTGCATGAGTTGGCTCATTCCATTGACCGAATCGTTTTTAAGGGGATTCGCGATCAAATCTATTTTCAATCGATTTGGAAACTTGAAGCTAAACAATTATTCGGGAATAATAATTATTATTTGTTATATCCGGAAGAATATTTCGCTGAGGTCTTTGCTTACTTTTATGCGAATAGTGATACAAATCATTATTTAAAAGAGCACGCCCCAAAAACATATACGTTTATCAAGAAATTGCAATAAATAAAGGTGGTTTATGATGAAACAATATCTGGATTTATGTAGACATGTGCTTGAAAATGGTGTAAAAAAGGAAGACCGTACAGGTACCGGAACCATTAGTACATTTGGCTATCAAATGCGGTTTAATCTTCAAGAAGGTTTTCCGTTACTTACGACAAAAAAAGTCCATTTAAAATCGGTCATTCATGAATTATTATGGTTTATTCAAGGTAATACGAATGTAAAATATTTACAAGAAAACGGGGTTCGTATTTGGAATGAATGGGCAGATGAAGATGGCAATCTCGGTCCGATTTACGGTCACCAATGGCGGTCATGGACAGGGGCAGACGGCAGAACCCATGATCAATTAAAGGAAGTCATTGAACAAATAAAGACGAATCCGAATTCCAGACGCCTCATCATTAGTGCATGGAATGTCGGTGACTTGGATAAGATGGCACTGCCCCCATGTCATACTTTGTTTCAATTTTACGTTGTCGATGGCAAACTGTCCTGTCAACTATATCAACGATCCGGTGACTTGTTTTTAGGTGTTCCGTTTAATATTGCTTCATATTCATTGCTCACGATGATGATCGCCCAGGTATGTGACCTAGAGCCCGGGGAATTTATTCATACATTTGGTGATGTCCATATTTATTTAAATCATATCGAACAAGTAAAATTGCAATTAACGAGAGAGCCCCGGAAACTGCCGACGATGAAATTAAATCCGAATGTCAAAAATATATTTGATTTTAAATATGAAGACTTTTCACTGGAAAACTATCATCCACACCCGCCGATCAAAGGAGTCGTAAGTGTATGATATCATTTATCGTTGCAATGGATCAAAACGGGTTAATCGGAAACAACAACGAAATTCCGTGGCATTTACCGGATGATTTGAAAAGATTTAAAAAAATAACAATGGGTCATCCCATCGTCATGGGGCGAAAAACTTTCCAATCCATCGGTCATCCGCTCCCCGGTCGTGAAAATATTATATTGACAAGAAATAAGAATATATCTTTTGAAGGTTGTACCGTTTTTCACACACTGGAAGATTTGCTTGATTATTGTCGAAATAAAGATGGCGAAGTGTTTATCATCGGTGGTGCTGATATGTTTCGCATTTTCCTTCCTTTTGTTGAAAAATTATATGTGACAAAAATCAATCAAGAGTTTTCCGGGGATGTTTATTTTCCGGAACTGGATTGGTCTCACTTTCAATTGGTTTCTAAGGAAAAAGGGAGAAGAGACGAAAAAAATCCCTATGATTATGAATATTTGCTTTATAAAAAACGTTAACCCATGGAAGAGGTGCGAAATATGTGTGGCAGATTTACCTTAACTGTTGATCTGCAAGATGTAGTTGACTATTTTCAGTTACAGTTCATACCGGACCACTTTTCGCCCAGTTTCAATATTGCCCCTTCCCAACTAGTTTTGACTGCTATTGCTCATAACGGTGAAAGAAGGGCGGGTTATATGAAATGGGGATTGGTTCCATATTGGGTAAAACAACCGAAGCAGTGGAAACCATTGATTAATGCCCGTTCTGAATCGTTAACTGATAAATCAAGTTTCAAACATTTAGTAGAAAAACATCGCTGTGTTATTTTTGCCGATAGTTTTTATGAGTGGAAAGTGGAAAATGGCAAGAAAACCCCGTACCGGATCATGAAAAATGATGGAAAACCGTTTGCCTTTGCCGCTCTTTGGGATCGTAATCGGGAAGGCGATAGGGAATTAATCACTTGTGTTATTCTGACAACAAGCGCCAATGAAAAGGTACGAAATATTCATGAACGAATGCCGGTTATGTTGGATAATGAAGAGGCATGGGAAACTTGGCTAAATACAAAGGAATATCCTTATGCAAAAGCAAAGGAACTTCTTAAGCCCTATCCGATGGAAAACCAAAAATTGTATGTTGTCTCAAGTCTTGTAAACTCTCCTAAAAATAATGGAGAGGAATGTATTCGACCGTTATTTAGTTAAATTATTGTCAAAAGGATGTGGATTTTAATGTCTATTAAAATCGTTACAGATTCTACAGCAGATTTATCATCTGAAGAAGCCCAGCAGTATGGAATTCATATTATACCGTTAAAAATTGATTTAAACGGAAAAACTTACTTGGATCGAGTAGATATAACGCCGTCAGAATTTATGAGGGAAATGAGAAAATCAGAAGAGTTGCCAAAAACATCTCAACCTTCATTCGGTACTTTTACGGAATTATATGAACGTCTGACTGCGGATGGGAGTGAAGTACTATCGATTCATTGTGCCGGTCCGTTAAGCGGGACGGTTCAAACAGCTCAGTCGGCGGCTGACCAATTTGACGGGAAAGTAACAGTTGTTGATTCATTGTATATTTCCAGAGGACTTGCCTTTCAAGTAATTGAAGCTAGTAAATTGGCTAAATTAGGAAAATCGATTAAAGAAATTTTGCATCGAATAGAAGAAGTTCGTCATCATACGAGATTATTTGTCGTTGTGGATACGTTAGAAAACCTGACTAAAGGTGGGCGAATCGGAAAAGGAAGAGCTTTAATAGGTTCTCTTTTACATATTAAGCCAATTGCAGTACTTAAAGATGGAATGTACTCCCCAATGGCAAATGTCCGTAATTACAGTCAAGTTATTAAGCATTTAGTGAAAAATTTTAAGGAAGATGTAGACGGGAGAACTATTAAAGGTATCGGTCTCGCTCATGCTGATGGAATGGAACTGGCGACAAGGTTAAAAGAAAAACTTCATGAGCTCTATGAAAATCTCGAGATAAAAATTGTGGAAACGACTCCGATCATCAGTACGCATACCGGACCTGGCGCGATCGGTTTCACTTATTTTGCCGAATAATAGCATTTGTTTTACAAAAAATTTTAAAGAAAACCGGCTTAAATCTTTTAAGCTGGTTTTTTAATGGTTTTGGTATAGGTGTGTAATAAATCTTATTCCATTCATAAAGGTCATAATATTTTCGTTTATTTTTCTGGTTTGGTACAATGTTGCCAAGGACAGGGGGGATCATGTGAGGACAAATCGTATTCTGGCATTGTTGGCTTTTATGCTAATTATTTTAAATGGCTGTAGTTCTGCAACAATTAAAAACGGTGTCGAATGGCCGATTGAAGACTTTGAGTATACAGATCAGAATGGTGAGCCGTTTGGTTTAGCGGATTTAAAAGGAAAGGTCTGGGTAGCCAATTTTATTTTCACAAACTGCGAAACCGTTTGTCCGCCAATTACGGCAAATATGGCTCGTATTCAGAGAATGCTTGAAGAAGAAGGTTTGGATAAAGTCGAATTGGTTTCTTTCAGTGTCGATCCGGAAGTGGATACACCCGATATATTAAAAGCGTTTGCAAGTCATTTTACCGAGGATTTACATAATTGGCATTTTCTTACCGGCTATGTACAAAAACATATTGAACAATTTGCTAAAGAGAACTTTAAATTCCAGGTATATAAACCGGAAGATGATGATCAAGTGATTCACGGAACGGACTTGTTTTTAGTCAACCAAGATGGTATTATTGTAAAATATTATTCGGCCTTGGATGTTCCATATGAGGAATTGTTATCCGATATTCAAATTTTATTAAAACAAAGTGATTAATTGCATGCGGCATCATCTTGCTGCATGTTCTTTTTTCCATTATGAATATGATATAATAAAAATACAATTTTATTAAACTATTACAAGTAGGTGAAAAGATTGAAAAAAATCACCTTCACAATATTTGCTGTTGTTTTGATTTCCACTTTTGGTTATTTCATTTTTTCCACTCAAGCAAATTCTGTATCAACTCAACCGCTCAGGGAAATCTATTCCGATAATAAAAAAACGAAATTGCCCGTTGATTTTATCCCTTCAACCATGCATGTTACGGCAATTGGCGATTCACTGACTCAAGGGGTTGGCGATACGACAAATCAGGGTGGGTATTTAAAATATTTACAGGAAGACTTGGTAACATTAAAAGGGGTTAAAGATGTGCAAGTTACCAATCTTGGTATTAAAGGTCAGCGCTCAGACCAGTTATTGGAACGGCTCAAAACAAATGAAGTTAAGGAGTCAATTAACAAGGCAGATATGGTATTAATTACCATTGGTGGAAACGATATTATGAAAATTGTCAGCAATCATATTTCGAATTTACAAATAAATCAATTTGAAACAGAATTAGTCGGTTATGAAAAACGGTTAAATTCAATATTATCGGAAATTACGACCGCTAATCCGGATGCGATCATTGTTTTGATCGGGTTATATAATCCATTTTCGGAATGGTTTCAAGAGATTAAAGAATTTGATGCCATTTTGGAAGACTGGAATACAGCTGCCCGGGAAGTTGTTGAGCAATATGATCATGCGATTTTTGTCAATGTATCACCTATTTTCACTAATCCGGATGAAAATTTATTGTATGAGGATCATTTCCATCCGAACAATAAGGGGTATGAACGGATTAGCAAAGAAGTATTTTCAGCTATATTGAAAAATCAAGGTATAAAAAAATGGGATTGATAGAAAAGAGAGGTTATCGATGAGTAAAAAGTTTACGTGGAAAACAGCCTTTTTTACGTTGCTTATTATAAATATCGTAATCATTGTTTTCCTTTTCACGATGGTTTTTCTTCCGGCAGGCGGTGATTCACTTACCGGTGAGAATGGAGTGTCTAAAAAAAGTCAGGCAAGTCTAACGGTTACGGCAAACAAACAGGACTTAAATATTTTGATTAACGACTTCATTGAAAAAGAGAATGCGGATAGTCCGATTGATTATAAAGTGTATTTAAATGATGAAGTGGAGTTATATGGAACGTTACCGGTTTTTGACCAGAATGTTGAAATGAAATTAACCTTCGAACCAAAAGCACTGGAAAATGGTGATTTGATTTTATCGCAAAATACGATCCATATCGGGAAATTACAATTGCCGTCAAGATATGTGATGAATTTTATCAAAAATAATTATCACTTCCCAAAATGGGTGGAAATTTTCCCTAATGAAAAAATTATTTACATCCATTTAACGGATATCAAATTGAAAAATCAATTACACATTCATGCCAATACCTTTGACCTGAAAAATGATGATATTTCATTTTCATTGCTTGTTTATTAAGAAAAGCGCAGCCTTCTGCGCTTTTCTACTATTCTTACATAATCCGTAACCCTTTGGGATAAAGGTTTTTGATAATTCCATTCGATTCTTTTCCCCAACCGAGCGGAAAACCGTTAATCGTCATCAGTACCCATCCTTTATATTGTCCCGTTCCTTTCAAAGTTTCGCCTTTTAAATATCGTTGCCAATCCTCGCCTTCTAAAGACAAATCGATTGTTTGCCGGCATTGATTTTTCATTAATGCAAGGGCGAGGGCATGGTTTGGCTCAAATCGGTTTTTCTTTAATTCTCCCAGGTGGAGGCCGGCACGTATGACTCTTAACCCGCTTAAATCCGGACATTCATCAGGAAGCGAATGAATGACAGACCCTAATACATGTAAATTTTTCCAGTTCACCTGTTGCAAATATTCCTTTTCAAATAAACAATAGTCTTGCCAATCTTGCTTTTTCTTCGATTTGAATGGCTTGGTCGGACTTTCCGGGGTTGTGGAAGTTTTTATGAGCTTGGCCGCAAAATGACCTTCTCCCTTTAATTTATGCGGCCAAAGTCTGGCGCATTTTTCCACTTCCGATAACCGGTATTTTGTCCATTCAGGGCGGCCGCCTTCGATCCCATTTCGTTTTTCGATTGTTAACAATTCCATGTCCGGATATTTGTTAAGAAATGTTTCAATGACTTGTTCATTTTCTTCGGGTGAGAACGTACAGGTTGAATATACCAGAATTCCGTTTTCCTTTAACATTTGATAGGCGGAGTCAAGAATCTCCAGCTGTCTTTCCCGGCAAAGTTCTACATGCTCCTGACTCCAATATTGCCTTGCTTCCTCATCTTTTCGAAACATACCTTCTCCCGAGCACGGAGCATCAAGTAGAATTTTGTCAAAATAAAACGGAAAATGTTGCGAAAGTCGCTCCGGTGTTTCATTTGTGACGACTGTATTCGTTAGCCCAAACCGTTCAATATTTTCGGAAAGTGCTTTTGCCCGTTTCGGATGGATCTCATTTGAAATGAGTAAACCTCTACTTTCCATGGCACAGCCGATTTGGGTTGATTTCCCGCCTGGTGCTGCACATAAATCCAACACTTTGTCAGTTGGTTTAGCATCAAGCAATCGAGCTACAGACATGGCACTAGGTTCTTGAATATAATAAAGTCCGGCTCTATGGTACGGATGTTTTCCGGGTTCATCTTGTTGGTAATGATAATAATATCCGTAATCGGTAAAGGGGATTTTTTCAATCGGAAATGGGCTGATGCTTTCCCACTTTTCATTCGTAATTTTTAGCGGATTTAGTCGTAAGCCTGCTGTCCGTTCATCTTGATAGGTTTTTAAAAACATTGCAGCCTCTTCTTTAAGTAAATTTTTCATTTTTGTAATAAAAGCTTCGGGTAATTGAATTGACAATATTGTTTCTCCTTTCAAACCATCAGGACGAGTATTCTAAAGATATATTAACAAAATAAAATAAGGAAGGGAAATAACAGATTCGCTATCCATACCGATTTTTTACAGTATGGCAAAGGAACAATAAATACGTAACACATGCAATCAATCGAATGTTTTTACACGTTTAAGTCATTTTTGCTAAAATATAAAGAACCAAAAAGCACGAGTGAGGGTGGTAAAATGACAGGCAACAAATACGAGCAGGCAATTTTTGCAGGGGGTTGCTTTTGGTGTATGGTAAAACCTTTTGACCAATGGCCGGGTATTAAGAAAGTGGTATCCGGATATACGGGAGGAGTTCTTCCAAACCCGACATATGAGGAAGTTTGTCTAGGGATAACGGGTCATTATGAAGCGGTCCAAATTACTTATGATCCGTCCATCATATCTTATGAGCAATTACTTGATATTTTTTGGCAACAAATTGATCCAACTGATCCCGGCGGTCAGTTTTATGATCGGGGGCAATCCTACCAGACCGCAATCTTTTATTTGAATGATGAACAAAAGCAAAAAGCGGAACAATCAAAGCAAGCGCTAGAGAAAAGTGGGCGCTTTCATAAACCAATTGCCACAAAAATATTACCTGCAAACGATTTTTTTGAAGCAGAGGAATACCATCAGAACTATTACAAAAAAAATCCTGAGCATTACAATCGATATTTTATTGGTTCGGGAAGAGCGACATTTATCGAAAAACATTGGAGGGATAAATAATGCCATCATCAAAGGATGAATTAAAGAAAAAACTTTCACCGCTTGCATATGAGGTAACCCAGAACAACGGAACGGAGCCGCCATATCATAATGAATATTGGGACCACTTTGAAGAAGGAATTTATGTTGATATTATTTCCGGAAAACCGCTTTTCAGTTCAAAAGATAAATATGATGCCGGATGCGGTTGGCCGAGTTTCACAAAACCGATTGATGATGAAGAAATGATGGAAAAGATGGATACGAGCCATCAGATGATTCGCACAGAAGTTCGAGGGAAGACGAGTGATGCCCATTTAGGACATGTATTTCCGGACGGACCGGGACCAACCGGATTACGTTATTGTATTAATTCGGCTGCCTTACGATTTATTCCAAAGAAAGATTTGGAAAAGGAAGGATACGGACAATATAAAAAATTGTTTGATTGACTTGAAAAAATCAAGCTGCCTGTTGGTTAGAAAGACAAATTTTAGGAAGGAAAGGCAAATGGCAAAATCTTTTTATCATTTTTTAATGAGATATCGTAATGCCGGGGCAAAGGATGAAATGGCAAAATTTGCAAATGATGCATTTCTCGATCACGGTTTTCCGAAAAGTTCAACCGACTATGATGAGTTGAGTCGCTATTTGGAAATGAACGGTGACTATTTACCATCAATGACTACTTTTGATCGGGCTTGGGAGTTATATAAAGAAATAGAAGATAAATGAAATGAAGGGTGATTGGATTGAGTCGAAATGATTCAAAATTCCGATCCCCTTTTTTTACAATAAGTGCTTGATCAAAAAAGCGGACATAAAAAGTCAAGTTATCATTTTTGGGTCTTCGGAATATATAGTGGAATTACTATTTTAATAATTTAAAAACAGTTAGTGTTAAATCGGATTATTTAGTGGAATACTAAGGAAAATAATAGTTCCAATCAAACACAAACACAGGTGATTATAGGTTGAAAAAAATTTAAATAGTCAGTGCAAGGGAAATAAATTACTATATTGTAAAGGTGTCATAACGTACTGATAAAAAAGATGCTTATATTATGAATTTCACTGTATAAACGTCTTGACACAAAAACTATTACACTATATAATGTAATTGTGAAATGGAGGAGGAAATAATGGCTGAAAACTGGTGTACACCAAAACCAAAACTAACGGAACGCCCCTTGTTAGATACAGATAACGCTGAGGGTTTAAGTGAGACCTTTAAAATACTTTCTAATGGGACTCGACTCAGAATATTGCACACTTTGATTCGAACACCAAATTTATCTGTTAGTGAGGTAGCAGAACAGCTTGAAATGAAACCTCAAGCCATTTCCAACCAACTTCAACGATTGGTCGATAAAGGCATCGTTCGCAATAATCGTGAAGGCAATTTTATTCGGTACCGAATTGTTGATAATTGTGTCGTTAGTCTTTTAGACCAAGGTTGGTGTTTAACCGAGGATTTACCAAAATAATAAGGAGGAGTTTGGTATGGAAAAATGTGCGAGACCAAGCTGTAATTGTCTTCTTGGTGAAAACAAAGTAGAAGTAGAAGGAAAAGTTTATTGCAGTCAAGAATGTGTAGATAACTGTACTGATGAAGTCTGTGAGTGCAAAGATTGTAGCTGTGCTACTGCATAAATGAATAATGAAAAGGTTATCCCTGCATCAATGGGATAACCTTTTTTACGTAGGATATTCAATGAAAGATAATTAGGGGTTGCTGAACAAACAAAAAAACCAAATAGGAGAAGGATTTATGAGCTTT
>NZ_JAJCHL010000010.1:0-58535 GCF_020554505.1 Caldibacillus sp. 210928-DFI.2.18 | reverse complement strand
CCACCCGTTAAACCGTAAGGTTTAGGGCTTGCGACTTTAGTCGTGGGAGTCTCAAAGTAAGTATTGGCGTCGCTTCAGCCCCGGCAGATACCGATAACGCCATCAGCTTAATTCGTTATGCCGACCGAGCCCTCTATCTTGGAGCAAAAAGAGTAGGGAGGAATAGAGTGGCGGAGTATGTGGGGTGAGGTGAAACAAAATTATTCCTATTTTAAAAAATGGGAACGTGTAAATAGTGAAACGATATAGTTGCTATTTATAAAAAGATGAGACTGACAAGCTTTTGTGAAAAGTTATGCAATTAAGTAGTGAGCTATTGGTACATATGGATTAAGTTGTATCTATTGCATAATCTTTTTAGAAAAAATCCATTGCAGCTTGGAAAAAAAAAACAGGAGCTGTAGAGCTGTAGTAGAAGGTAGAGGTATAAAATTTGTGACCATGTAAAAAAACTTATCAAAATTTGCGTCGCTCTTAACTACCGGAACGCTCCTGCTTACATATGAAGTATTCATAAAGATTAGCAAGACGACTTACCTAATATTTTTATTTCATAAACCGGGAATGAATAAATGAAATCCACTAATGTTATGAAAGCATAGTGGATTTTATTATTAATAAAGTAAAATATCCTTATTCTAATTTTCTTTCTGTTATTTGAGGTGGATCGACGCTTATCACCATAGGTTCCCTTGATTTTAAATCGGCATATGTGTTCATAATGTTTGGATCATAAATGATTTGAAGGCGAGATTTTTCTGGTGGCAGATTCAGTTGACTAGCCTGTCCTTCATAATAGTCGTCATCTACTTTTTTTGAACCACTAAATGAAGTTTTACTCGCTTTACCTCGAATGGCATTTAAAACAATTCGTCGAGCAGAAACACCGCCTTCAATTTTAATATTCGACCCGACTCCGAACATCTCCAGTGCTTTTTCCGAATAGAAGAAACCTTTTATATTACTGGGATTGTCTTGGTAGAGACTATTATTCCTTATTTTAATATCTCCCCCCGCAAAAATAATTAAAGAGCCTGTGTTGTTTAACCCATTAATTACTGAGTACTCAATTGTTACATCTCCCTTTACATACATAATCGTATTAAATTGGCCATTAACACCTTCAATCGTCACATTTCCTTCAACAAATATGGGACCATCTAATTTTATTTTTTCAAAATTATTTGGATATTCCCTCTCACTATATTCTGATATGTCAGTATTTCCAATGATTAAATTTCCTCCTATATACGCACCATTTTCAAATTTCGTTTCTTTAAAGTTTGATTTTGAGCCACGAATATATAGACTTCTTTTTGTTGCAAAATTTCCGAAGTAATTGTTACCTGTAAACTCAAAATCTTCATTTGTTGAAGGATTTTTACAATTATTTTTTTCACAATATTGAGGGTAAACCTTTTTGTTTTGATAAGATAAGTCTTGATTAAAAGATTTTTTATAACCACCATCTAAAGTTTGAGCATATATGACACTAGGACCCTCTGGGAAATAAAAAACATTTTTTTGGTTTTCAATCTGAATATCATCCCTTATCGGTTCTCTTTGTGTAATGACCGGTAGTGTCCCGAAAAAAGCTTTTGAAAGGTCACCGGTTGTATTTACGTATTTACTGTCAGTTGTTTTTTCAACATATTTACATTTTGGCCAAAACCAAGGTCCGGTACAAACCCAATATTTATCAGTAGATCCTTGATTAAAATTGGTCGTTTCAATATGTTTGTCGTAATCAGGATTATGATCAAAAGTATATACATTACCTTTCAAAACAATATGAGATGCTTTTTGTCCCTCAACAGGGGAAGCAGTTGGCAATACTGATGGAATCCACTGTTGACCTCCTAAATATGCATAGCCCCTGTCAGTAGTAATTATATTTCCATCAACTTTGAAATCGCCTTTAATCGATACACCTCCATGTAAGAACAAGTTACCTTCCCCTCTAACACAATATTTGCTATTTGTATTACATTTCTTAGAAAGCTCATCTGATTTATATGCACCAACTGTATATTTCAAAGTGTCAAGTGTCGACTGTGCTCCAAATACGACTTTTGTTGTTGTTGATTTTTTCCTTCCGTCAGCTATTCCGGTACTGACGATGGTTGCACGCTTTTTTAGTGGATTATCCTTAACTGAATCGATATTAGTTATTTTCGCCTCATAAGAACCCGTTTCTCCTGTATTTATCGCAACACCAGATTTGTATTTATTAAGAGTAGTTTCTAATATTGACTTAAATTGATCTTGCGTAAGCCCGTTTTCGCCAAGTTCTTTCTTCAAGTCCATGTTAATTTGATTCGTCAAATGGTCAATGCCCATCATTGCCAATTCTTGTGCTTGAATGTTGTGTTCACTTGTTTGATTTCGCTTCGAACCTGTCAACGTTGCTGTTAATAGCGCCATGGCGAGTACAGTAAAAAGGATGAAGACAAACATCGTTAATAGAAGGGAGTAGCCTTTTTCATTATTTGTTAATCGCATTTTGGTTAACCTCCTTTCGATCATCAAGAATGTTAAATATACTTGTCAACTCCAGTTTACGTTTTGTGTCTTTTGTCTGTAGAACAAGTGCAACCATATACTCAGACTCACTTGTTGCTATTATTTTCGATTCATTAGATAACTCTACATTCGAATCTAGTGGTTCTAACTCTTTATTTATTAAAACGACTTTGCCATCTTTAAATCCTAATTGTTTTTCCTCGGTTCCTTTTTTGATTGTAATATAGGATAAATTATTCGTTTCATTGGGGAGTTGTTTTATATCAATGTCACTCACCTTTAAAGTAAAAAACTCATCTATAAAATTAGCCATAATATAATCAGCTTCATCTCTCAATTTTGTTTCTTCCATTGTTCTTTCGTAGGAGCGAATTCCATTAAATAATACAGAATATATAACGATTCCTATAAATGACAAAATGGTAAGCGTCGCTAAAAGTTCGACTAATGTTAACCCGTTATTTGAGCGGATGAATTTATTCTGCATAATTAACATATCCTTCCACTTTCGACGTAATCGGCACTTTTGAATCGAGTAGTTTTGTCTCGACTAATACATGAACAAGGCTTAAATCTTTTTGATCGTTGTCACGGCTTGGTTTAATTCTAACTTCATAGTCCTTATCATTAATGATTTGAGATATTTTTATTGAGCCGTCATCCTCAATTTGAAATCCTTCTGCAGGGGTAATGCCGGTTTCAGTTAACACAAAATAATAAGATGGATTTCCTTTTACACTTTCCAACGTTGCTTTTGCCAAATGAACCGCAACAAGTTTTTCATTGTTTCGATTTGCTGTATTATTTGTAAATAAGAAAATACTTGAGAAAGTTAAAATAATGATTGATAGAATCGTAATTGACACGATGACTTCCACTAAAGTAAATCCTTGTTTATTGGAAAAACGTTTCCCCACAGGGACAACCTCCCCGAAATAATTTTGTTTGTAATTAGTATCAATTTTTACTCGATCGTTTTATAGTGAAATTGTATTAGTATCTGTTATAGTTCTATTTTCCCAAAAAGTGTTGCAGTTTGTTATCAAAAATATTAAACTTAAGTTAAATTCAAATTATATGTTCAAGTTTTTGGCAAATTTACCAATTTATTTATATTAATTATTAGGTTAAAATAATATTAGACAATGATTGTACTATTTATATAATACCTAAATTAGGAAAAATAGACTACTAAAATATGACAATATACTCATAAATTTCAAAAATTCAGGGCAAATTAGTCCTTTTTGCGAATATAACGAATAGAAAAACTAAATTTCTATCTGAATCAACCATATAACATGACATTTGTCTGATATAGGTAAAAAGAACTTTGTGTATCGATGAACTGTTATACATGACATTTGGCATATAAATTTTAAATATTCAGGGTAAGGTGGTTTCGTGATGGGTAGGGTGAAAAGGACAAAGGGACTTTACGTTTTGCTTATTGGTATTTTTATTTTTTCATTTGGTTTTTATGAAGTCGGTTCAAATCATTTTGCTTATGCAGCCACCACATTCCCGAAAGGATCATCCATCGGCGGAATTGATGTGGGAGAAAAAACGGAAGATGAGGCGGTTTCCTTATTATTGTCAGCAATTGAACGTTGGAAAAATGAAGGAGATTTTATCGTCCAGACGGCGAATGATTCCGTAGTCATCCCATATAAAAATATTAAATTTGATGTAAAAGACTCCGTAAAGGAAATGACAAATCAAATTGACAAGCCATGGTACGCCTTTTTTACGAAGTCTGAACCGCAACAATTGCCACTTACTGTGAGTGTTGATGTTACTGATGAACTGCTTGATAAATTTGGAAACTCGATCGATGTTAAAAAAACCGTTCAATTAATAGAAAACACGATTTCTTATCTTGGCCAGCATAAAATAACGGCAGTTTCTTCCAATCAGAACGATGCGGAAGTAGCAATTGCGGAAACTTCTTGGGAAATACCGAGTGATTATCTGTTTATGGATGAACTGCTTGAGGAATTAAACAGGATTTCCATTCCTGCTAATTCATCTTTTTCTTATCTTGAATCGATTGCCGACAAGGTAAGTTACTATAGTGAAGCGGAAGGAAATTTTGTCGTATCTATGCTATATGCCCTTCTTTTACAAACAAATGTAGAATTTGTTGAACGACATTCACAAGGAATCATTCCAAGCTATTCAGAACCGGGGATTGAGGCAAAGGTAAGCAAAAACGAAAAAAAGGATTTTATTGTGTATAGCCCGGGACCGAATGAGATTCGCGTGACAGCAGAACAAACGGGAAATGTGTTGAAAATGGGCTTAAGGTCCAAAAAGCCGGAGAATACATATCGCTACAGTATTGAAAATAGTCTCGATGTTGATTATCGAACAATCAACCGATATAACAAAGATTTGCAACCGGGTCACAGGCAAGTGCTTCAACCGGGTCAGAAAGGGAAACGGGTCGAAGTATATCGAATTACTGTTTCTTCAACCGGAGAAAAGATTGATAAAGAGTTGATCAGCAAAGATTTTTATTTACCAACACCGGAAATTTTGCTTCTCGCACCTGCTGTTGAGGAAACGGGTAATGGTACGGAAACCGGCGAGAACGCAGGGACGGGTGAAGCAAGTACCACTACTGAAGACGGGACAGTCCCGACTGACCAAACACCGAACACAACAATCGGCCCGGGAAATACAATGAATGCTACTGACGGCAATGACGCTAATCCTGCGGCAACAACAGATGATTCAATCTATGAGCAACCGAATGTTGTAAAATAGATGGAAAATTTTAGCCGGCACTGAGTTTGTCCCAAATCTACGTAGCTCGGATTCCTACACGAAAGGGTTGTGGCCTTGATGTGCTTTTTCTCCCAGAATAAAAAATAATCCTTTCAAAAACAGGAGGTGGACCCGTTGGCAAGAAAAAGATTAGGTGATCTACTTGTCGAATCCGGATTGATTTCAGAGGAGCAATTAAACAGTACCCTTAGAAGAAAATCGGCAGACGAAAAATTAGGGGATGCCTTACTTCGGGAAGGATATATTACCGAACAGCAATTGATTGAAGTTTTAGAGTTCCAACTTGGGATTCCTCATATCAATATTTTTCAATATCCGATTGATCCGGATGTAATTCAACTGGTCCCGAAAGAACTGGCCAAAAGACATTATGCGATGCCGATTCGTCGTGACAAAAATAAATTATTAGTGGCGATGGCAGACCCGATGGACTATTTTGCCATTGAAGAACTGCGGATGGCGACCGGTTATCATATTGAACCGGCGATTGCGACAAAAGATGAATTATTTCGGACCATAACAAAATATTACGACCTGCAGGAATCAATGGAAGAAGTCATGGGAGAAATTGCAACAAGTGAAACATTGGATGAAACAAGAGTGGCCGATGATGATTCACCGGTTGTTCGTCTCGTCAACCAAATCATTGACAATGCTCTCGTGCAACGAGCAAGCGATATCCATTTTGACCCGCAGGAAACTGAATTGCGCGTCCGTTATCGGGTTGACGGGATTTTACGAACAGAACGATCTTTGCCAAAACATATGCAAAACGTCATTGTTGCCCGGATTAAAATTATGGCGAATTTAAATATTACGGAAACTCGCTTGCCTCAAGATGGTCGAATTAAAACAACAATCAATTTTAGACCGGTCGATATTCGTGTTTCGAGTTTGCCCACCATTTACGGGGAAAAGATCGTAATGCGGTTACTCGACTTATCCAATACCTTGAATCGGATTGATAAAATCGGATTTTCAGAAACAAATTTGGAAAAATTCACGGATATGCTGAAACGACCGAATGGAATCATTTTAATTACCGGTCCGACCGGTTCGGGAAAATCATCAACTTTATATGCAACATTGAACGAGTTAAATTCCGAAGATGTGAACATTATTACGGTAGAGGATCCGGTTGAATACCAGATGGAAGGTGTCAACCAAATTCAAGTCAGTGAAAATATTGGTCTTACTTTTGCAAATGGTTTGCGGTCGATTTTACGACAAGACCCGGATATTGTGATGATTGGAGAAATTCGAGATACCGAAACGGCAGAAGTTGCTACCCGTGCATCATTGACCGGGCACTTAGTATTAAGCACGCTTCATACAAATAGTTCAATTGAAGCTCTTTCTCGCCTGGTCGATATGGGGATTGAACCGTTTTTAATTTCTTCTTCCATACTGGGGGTCGTCGCACAGCGTCTTGTTCGTCGTGTTTGTCGGGACTGCGGACAAACCGTTCCTGCGACGGAGCGGGAGCAACAAATTTTTTCCGGCCGCGGGTTAACCATCGAAACAGTTCGGCGGGGGCGCGGTTGTCCAAGCTGCAATATGACCGGTTATCGCGGGCGGATAGCGATTCATGAAGTATTGCCGATTGATGAAACAATTCGTCGCTTGATTTTAAAAACAGCGTCAACCACGGAAATTCGTGACTATGTTCGGAAAAAAGGAATGGAGTTTTTAATTGATGACGGGTTGAAGAAAGTAAAAGAAGGAGTAACAACGACGGAAGAAATTTTACGGGTAGCTGTATTGGAATAGGGGGATGACAATGACAACAAACATAAGAGCATTATTGGAAAAAGCGTACGAAGAACAGGCATCAGACCTTCATATCATTGTAAATTCCCCGCCGATTTTGCGCATAGACGGACAATTACGTCCGGCAGGCGGTTACCCGTTATCGCGGGTTGATACCGAAAATATGGCGAGAGACCTTATTCCGGAGTCGCTCTGGGACCATTTTATTGAACAGGGTGAAGTCGACTTTAACTATGAATTGGAAGGAAAGTCCCGGTTTAGGCTTAACGCATATCATCAAAGAAATAGCATTAGTATCGCAATTAGGACGATTCCGGCAACGATTCCGACAATTGCCGATTTAAACTTGCCAAAAACGCTGGAAGATTTAATGGACAAGCCACAAGGATTAGTATTGGTTACCGGTCCGACCGGTTCCGGGAAATCGACAACACTTGCAGCAATGATTAACTATATTAACCATAATTTTGCCAAACACATTATTACATTGGAAGACCCGATTGAATATGTGCATCAACATATCAAATCAATTATTAATCAGCGGGAAGTCGGCACAGATACGAAAAGTTTTGCCAATGGGCTTCGGGCGTCACTGCGGCAAGATCCCGATATCATTCTTGTCGGGGAAATGCGAGATTTGGAGACGATATCGACGGCCATCACTGCTGCAGAAACCGGGCATTTAGTACTCGCAACATTACATACGTCCAGTGCCGCCCAAACGATTGACCGGATTATTGATGTATTTCCGCCTCATCAACAGCGGCAAATTCGACTCCAAGTATCCAATGTGTTACAAGGGATTATTTCCCAGCGTTTGTTTCCGGTTCGCGAAGGTGGCGGTCGGGTGGCTGCAACGGAAATTTTAATAAATACACCATCTGTTGCTAACTTAATTCGTAATGAAAAAATTCATCAAATCCAAAATGTTTTACAAACGAGCCGAGCCCAAGGAATGCATACGCTTGAGATGTCGATTCAAAGTTTAGTAAAGAACGGAACAATCAGTTATGAAATTTCCGCCCCATATTTAAATACAGGTGATACAAATGGCTATTTATAAATATGTCGGCCGGTCAAAAGAAGGAAAATTGAAGCGGGGAACGGTTGATGCAATTAACAAAACCCAAGCGATTAATAAATTGCGGGAACAAGGGATCAGTCCACGGGAATTAACGGAAGCAAAAGGTGTATTAAATAAGGAAATTACCATTGGACATCAAGTGAAACAACAGGATTTCGTCATTTATTGTCGCCAATTTGCTACATTGATTCGGGCGGGCGTTTCCATCGTGGATTCAACCAATATTTTAGCGAAACAAACCGAAAGCAAAGCATTGAAAAAAGTGCTGATGGCCATTGAGGAAGATATTCGTTCCGGGATTCCGTTTTCGGATGCAGCGGGAAAATATCCAAAAATCTTTCCGCAAATTTTTGTTAATATGGTGCGTGCCGGGGAAGCAACCGGTAACTTGGATGAATCCTTGGATCGACTGGCTACTTATTTGGAAAAACAATATGACTTAAAGAAAAAAGTCCAGTCGACCATGGCTTATCCGATTACGTTAATCATTGTCATTATTGCCGTTGTAATCTTTTTAATGGTTACGATTATTCCGAATTTTACGGCTATGTTTTCCCAATTTGACGCAGAGCTGCCTGCAATTACAAAATTTATGCTTGGTGTCAGTAACGTCGTTCAAAAATTATGGTGGCTTGTAATTTTAATCGTACTGGCAATAGGGTTTCTATTTGCTTTTATGATGAGGCAAAATAAAGCTTTTCATTATGGCGTCCATGTTGCCATGTTAAAAGCACCCATTTTTGGGAAACTTTTGCAAAAATCAGCTATTGCACGAATGTCGCGAACGCTCGCATCGTTATTTTCCAGTTCCGTCCCAATCTTACAAGCGTTGACGATTGTTGAAAAAGTCGTGAATGACCCGGTTATTGGAAAAATTGTGTTAGAGGCACGGGACAGTTTGGAAAAAGGGAATAAGCTTTCCGAACCGTTGGAAAAAAGCTGGGTGATTCCTCCATTGGTTACGCAAATGGTGGCCATCGGTGAAGAAACCGGATCACTCGATTTTATGTTGGAGAAAATTGCCGATTTCTATGAAGCGGAAGTCGATCGCTCGGTCGATACATTGAAATCATTAATCGAACCGGTCATGATTGTCCTTTTGGCCGTCGTCGTAGGTACCATTATTCTATCCATCATGGTCCCGATGTTTACGATTTATCAGCAAATTTAATAAGTTAGCAGTTTTTCATTGTTTTTAACACCTTTGTTTGTTGTGTAAAAATAATATTCCTTTTAGGGGGTGATGGCCAAGGGAATGGGATATGAAGGGCAAGAAATAAGATCAAAAATGAAAAAAAATAGGAGGATAATAAAATGCAAAAACGTATGAAGTTATTAAAAAACCAAAAAGGGATGACGTTGGTTGAATTATTAGCTGTGTTAGTAATTTTGGGGATTATTGCCGCGATTGCAATACCGATGATTGGGAATGCTATTTCAGAATCAAAACAAAAAGGAGAACTTAATGATGCATTAAATATTATTGCTGCAGCTAAATTGGCTGATGCAAATGGTGATAAGGCAGGTAGTGATGATTCATATACCAAGGAAGAATTAGTTGAAGGCGGTTATTTAGATGATAGTGCATCAACTTCTTTTACAAGTGTGGATAAAAAAGATAAACAATGGATATTAAAAGGTTATAAATTTAATAAGGCTACAAAAATTGCAAAAACCGGTGGCGGTTACTCAGAAGCAAATATAAAAAAAGCATTAAAAGGCGAGGTACCTACTCCTACTACACCATAAAAAAAATAATAGAGCGGTAACTTTTAATAGCAATTAAAAATTTTTTTATGAATACAAGGAGGTCCACCCATGCTCAATTTATTTTCAACCAAAAAATCAATCAATCTCGTTATCGATGATTATGCCATTCGGATGGTAGATTATCCGGGCGGTGGTTTGACAAAAGTGAAAGACATGAAGGAAAAAGCCATTCCCGATGGACTGCTTGAGCATGGGCGGATTCTTGATGAAATGGAGTTTTACGCATTTTTAAAGGATGTCGTCCAAGATTGGGGGATCAAGCACCGCAATGTCCGCTTTTATGTCCCGGATTCTCTTATGATTATGAAAAAGGTTGAATTTCCGGCTCAATTGAATGATGAAGATGTCAAAGGTCATTTTTATATGGAACTCGGGCGGACCTTGTATTTGCCGTTTGATAATCCAATCTTTGACGTGTATCCTTTACCTCAGGCAGATCCTTCCAACAGTCAGAGGGAAGGTTTGCTTTTTGCCGTACCGGAAGAGGAACTAAACAAATATACAGCGATATTTGAAGATGCCGGCTTGAAACCGGTCGTCGCCGATATCCGTTCCATCGGGGTTTACCGCTATTATCGTTCCTTGCAAAACCATTTTGACGAAGAGACGGCGATTCTCTTTTTTGAACTAAATTTGAACTCGATTATGATTAGTATTTTTTCAGAGAATCGTCCGGAGTTTTTAAGATTTTTAGACTTGGAAATTTCGTTAAAAGATTGGCGATGTGATGTTCAGGAAGATGGTTCATTAACATGGATTTTTGATGGAGATGAAGAAGTCTTTTACGGTTTGTTAGATGACCAAATGATTGAGCTAGAAAGAATGATGAATTTTTATCGTTACTCGTTACATAAAGGGGAAAAATCCGTTTCAAAAATAATCTTACTTGGTGACTTTCCGCGACTTGATATTATTGTGAAAAAAATTGCTGCCAGTGTCCCGATTCCGGTAGAAATTCTGGAGGCATATCTTTCACCGGCAAAAACAGATAAAGTGGACAGGGTATTCATCCCTGCGCTGGGACTTGCATTAAAGGGGGAAGTGAAGTGATTCCAGAAATTAATTTATTACCGGAAAAAGACCGGGTGAATCAGCGATCTACGTTTATCGTGCTCGCCATTTCAATGATATGGGTTTTCCTCCTTATCTTTATGGTTATCCAATATTTCCAAATAAAAGGGGATATTGCTGTTTTCCAATCAAGAGAGGAAATGTTGACAGCTCAAAAGGCGGGACTAGAAAAGCAAACGGAAGATGCAACAAATGAAGTGGGCTACCCGGAAGCTGTAGCTTATGTTGAAAAATACACTGTTCCGACTTCAAACGTCATTAAAGAGTTAATTCATTTATTGCCAGACGACAAAAGCTACCTTAGTAACTATTCCTATGATGGCAATAATGTGACAATCCAAACACAATTTGAATCATTGGATATGGTAGCCAGTTACGTGTCAAAGTTAAATGGATCAAAATTTTTTACCGATGTGAAAGTAGACAGTATTTCTACTTTTTCTTTGGAAGAGTCAGAAGATAATACGGAAGCGGTAAATTTTAAAGAAATGCCGAGATATGACGTAAACATGAGCATTGTTATTAATCTGTCGTCCCTTTTGCCGGCCGGGGGTGAAGCTGATGAGTGATTTTTTTCAAGAAAAACGGAAAATCGTCCTTTTTATTGGTATTATTTTATTTCTACTTTTAGGGTTACTGTATTTTTATTTGATTATGCCGTTAAAAGATGACGCAAATGCAGCCGAACAAAATGTGAAGCAACTGGAAACAGAGGTAAAGGCCTTGGAAAATCGGTTAAACCAAAATGAAACTGATCAGCCGGAAAATACAGCAAAACTGGAAAAAAAGATGCCGTTATCCCGTCAATTAGATGAACTGATCTTGTCACTGCAAGAAATAGAAATGGTAAGCGGCAGTCAAATTGCCTCGATTAACTTTAATAATTATGATGGCGGATTAACGGAAGCGGATGGTACAAATGAAAATAATGAATCTACAGAGGGTACGGACGAAGCGACTGCGGATGATACAAATAATAATGATGAATTAACAGATAGTACAGACGATCTGACAATGAATGAAACAGATGAAAATCAGTCGGATGAACAAGCGACAGAGGATAATGAAAACAGTGAGGATAATGAATCCGATACGAATGATGAAAGTGAACAAGCGACGGATGAAACAGTAACTAATTTACCAACAAATGTAAAATTAATTACGATAAATCTATCCGTAGCATCACCTGATTTTGAGCATTTTCAACTATTTTTACAGGAATTGGAAAAACTGGAACGGATTACTCGTGTCGATACGCTGACTTTTACAAAACCGGCTGAACGAGAGCTTTTATATGAAAAAGATGGTAATCAAGCTGTCACGGCAGATGTGCAAATCACTACTTTTTATTATAATGGTGTTAAATAATCGAAATGATCTTTGAAGAGGAATTTGCCATGAATGAAATCATCACTTTGTTTTTCTTTATATTTGGCTTAGTTTTTGGTTCGTTTTTCAATGTGGTCGGACTTCGTATTCCGAAAAAAGAGTCGATCGTTTACCCAAATTCTCATTGTACAAAATGTCATCATGAACTGTCTTGGTATGAAAATATACCCGTGCTTTCGTATATTTTTTTACGGGGAAGGTGCCGGGTTTGTAAAGCTCGAATCTCTCCCATTTATCCGGTTATGGAGCTTGTTACCGGCATATTATTTGCTTTCTCCTTTCATCAATTTGGCTGGACGTTTGAAACAGTAATTGCCGTTTTACTGTGTTCACTGCTCGTCATTATCACAGTTTCTGATATTGCCTATATGATTATTTCTGATAAAGTTCTGTTGTTTTTCTTGATTGTATTTCTCATTTTACGGATGATTTATCCGCTTTCACCATGGTGGGATGCTGGATTAGCGGCCGTACTCGGTTTTGGGATTCTCTATTTATTGGCAGTCGTTAGTCGTGGTGGAATGGGCGGCGGAGATATTAAGTTATTTTTTGTCTTAGGTCTCGTTCTCGGAACAAAAGCCACGCTGATGACACTTTTCCTTGCTTCATTAGTTGGGGCTGTATTTGGGTTAGGGTTCATATTGATGAAAGGATACCAAAAACGAATCCCGATTCCCTTTGGCCCGTTCATCAGCATCGGCGCAATTATCGCCTATTTTTATACAGATTCATTGATTCAATGGTATTTGGGTATGTTTTTCTAGTATGGTAGATGGGAATCCGAGCTTGGGGAACAGGTTCCATTTTTTTTTAAAGAATTCGGTACATGAGGTAAGGGGGTTCCATTTTTGAATGTTTTTCAAAATAAAGAGGAATCCGGTACATATTGGAACGGATTCCTTATTTTTCCATCTCCATTCATCGATGGTTCTAAACTTCCATTGTTTTATAGTTGACTGATATTGGTTTCCTTTTTTAATATAATATTATTGAATTGAATGATTGTATCAAGATAAGGATTTTTTAACTAAATGCCCATTTTCCGGTGGTACACTTCCTAAATTTCCGACCAATATATACATTTCCCTATAAAAATATTCCACAATTTATTTTAAAATAAATAGTTATGTTAAAATATTAACTATCATTTTCTAATTCTGATAAAATATTATTTAATATAACTAAAAGGAGTAAAAGTGAATGAATAAAAGAAAAATTGTTTCCAAACTGTTTATTTCAATTTTCACCTTATTTACCATTATTTCGCTAGTTTTACCATTTTCTAACGCAAAAGCAGAGGAAAAAACTTATATCATTGCGACCGATGTCACCTTTGCTCCATTTGAATTCCAAGATGAGAATGGTGATTTTGTCGGAATTGATATGGACTTACTAAAGGCTATTGCCGAAGATCAAGGATTTAAATATCAAGTGAGGCCACTTGGTTTTAATGCAGCAGTCCAAGCTTTAGAAGCAAAACAAGTGGATGCGGTTATTGCCGGGATGAGTATTACAGATGAGCGTAAACTGAAATTCGATTTCTCGGATCCGTATTTTGATTCCGGCGTCATTATGGCCGTTGATGAGGACAATAACAAGGTTTCATCTTATGAAGATTTAAAAGGTGAGCGAGTTGCCGTAAAAACCGGTACCGAGGGAGCTGCTTTTGCCCAAAGTATCCAAGATAAATACGGATTTAAAGTCGTTACATTTGATGATTCTGCCAATATGTATGAAGATGTAAAAACAGGAAATTCCATCGCCTGTTTTGATGATTATCCGGTTTTGGCTTATGGGGTTAAACAAGGGAACGGGTTAAAAATCGTAACAGATAAAGAGTCTGGTAGTTCATATGGATTTGCTGTGGCAAAAGGGGAAAATGCCGAACTGCTGCAAATGTTTAATGACGGATTATCCAACTTAAAAGCATCCGGTGAATATCAAAAAATATTGGACAAGTATTTAGAAACGGGTGATGAAGAGGCTGATTCAGGTTTCTTCGGATTATTAAAGGAAAGTTTTCCAAGTTTAATGTCCGGTCTAAAAATGACAATCATCTTAACAGTTGTTTCATTAGTTGCCGCCACCATCCTTGGAGTTATTTTCGGTTTATTCCAAGTGTCAAATAAGAAACTTTTGCGTGCTATTGCAACGATCTATGTAGATATTTTCCGCGGCACACCATTACTTGTTCAAGCATTCTTTATTTATTTTGGAGTTCCTGCAGCGCTAGACATTCGAATTACCGCAGTTGTTGCCGGGATTATTACGTTAAGTTTAAATGCCGGTGCGTATATTGCTGAAATTGTTCGCGGTGGTATTCAGTCGGTCGATAAAGGACAAATGGAAGCTTCCCGCAGTTTAGGACTTCCATATCGAAAAGCCATGTCGAAAGTTGTTTTGCCACAAGCGATTCGGATCATGATTCCATCCTTTATTAACCAATTCGTCATCACATTAAAGGATACTTCGATTCTTTCCATTATCGGAATTAATGAATTGACACAAAGCGGGAAAATTATTATTGCAAGAAATTTGGAATCTTTCCAAATGTGGTTAATCGTCGGTATTATTTACTTTATTATTATAATGATCTTAACGAAAGTATCGAATCATTTGGAAAGGAGGATTAAACATGGAGAAAATTAGTGTAAAGAATTTGAAGAAAAACTTTGGCGACTTAGAAGTGTTAAAGTCGATTAGTTTAGATGTCCATGAAGGTGAAGTTATTTGTATCATTGGACCATCCGGATCCGGAAAAAGTACATTTCTTCGCTGTTTAAATTTATTGGAAGAAGTGACAGAAGGGGAAGTTATTGTCCATGGTGTTAACTTAACAGATAAAAATATAGATATTAATAAAGTTAGAGAAAATATTGGGATGGTGTTCCAACATTTTAATTTGTTTCCCCATTTAACGGTATTGGAAAATATTACGTTAGCACCTGTTGAATTGAAAAAAGCAACGAAGGAAGAGGCAAAGGAAGCGGCGTTGAAACTTTTGGAGCGGGTTGGATTAAAGGATAAAGCAGAGGTAAAACCGGATCAATTATCAGGCGGGCAAAAGCAAAGGGTAGCCATCGCACGTGCCCTAGCCATGAAACCTGATATCATGCTGTTCGATGAGCCGACAAGTGCACTCGACCCGGAAATGGTCGGTGAAGTGCTGGCCGTTATGAAACAATTGGCCGAAGAAGGTATGACGATGGTCATTGTCACGCATGAGATGGGCTTTGCAAGAGAAGTAGCCGACCGGGTCATTTTTATGGACGGAGGATACATTGTCGAACAAGGAACCCCGGAAGAAATCTTCGGAAACCCACAAAACGAACGGACAAGAGACTTTTTGAATAAAGTGTTGTAAGAAAAAGGAAGGAACTGGTTAATTACTAGTTCCTTTTTAGCAATTCCATCGTTAATGCAGTAGCTTTTTTGGAATTACTTTTCTTCAACTGTTGTCCTTTTGTCGGAATTCACCAGTCCCCCCAATTCAACAGCATCACCAAAATTGTCGAAATTCCACGAACACCTTTCCATATGAAACGACAAAAGTCTTGTTATTTTTTAAAAATCATATGATAGGATAGAAGGGAACTCTTCTAAATTGTGCAGCTAATGAAGTATTCTACAAATCTAGCAAGCTGGGAGGTACAATATAGTGGATGAGGAAAATAAAAATCAAATTAAAATAAAAATAAATGGTGAAGATAAAGAATTTAAAGAGGAATTGATCATTCATGATTGGAAAGCGAAAAGGGAAGTTGCAGCAACGGAAGAACGAGCGATTCCGCTGTTAAAAAATAAAAAGAAAAAAAGACCTGCACTCCCAAAAGGAAGAAACCATCCGGCTATCATTATTTCTTGCATCTCCGCCATTGTAATAGGAATCTTAATTGGAATTATCTTATTACAATTTATGACAAAAGACGCAAATGGAAACGGACAAGGCTCTCAAACGGATCCAGCGAACAATGGTACAACAACAGCCGGTAATGAGCAGGTTATTTTACCCGCAGTGAGTTTGTATATTTTGCAACAAGGGGCATACAAGAGTCAAGAATCGGTGGATAAAATCATTCAAGATTATAAAAAAGAAAATCAACCGGTTGCTTCCATAAATACCGGGGAAAATATACGTGTTTTCATTGCTGTAACAGATACACTCGAAACAGGTAAACAAATGAGGGAAACCGAATTTTATAAAAATACGTTCACTGAAACATGGCCGACGAAATTAGAAATGAATGAAAAAGTAATCCAACATTTAACAGGCGATGAAAAAACATTTTTAGAATCAGCTTATCCAATATATGAAAAACTAGTAGTAGAGGGAACAAAAGCATATTTACAAGATGGCCAAAACATCAATATGAATGAATTGACAAGTGAAATTGACAAGATGAAAAACTTCAAAAAGTTACAAAAAAAGCCGGTCCAAGAATTACAGAAAAATTTAATTCATGCGTATGAGGCATTGAATGGATATTTGAAAGATCGAAACATCGAGAATTGGCAAAAACTACAGCAATATTTATTGACTTTTGTTTCAAGCTATTACTTATTTTAAAACATTCCACCACTTAGCTTTCGTTTGGAGTGGTGGATTGCTATTATTTTCAACGACCAATTCGTAGAGGCGGATCCAGGTCCCCTCTTTTTAGTCGGAGTGTGAAGCCGCTATTTTTATTGGAATTATTTGGCAACCGTCAAATAATCGACCCATTTCGCATATAGTGGGGAAGGGGATTAAAGTCAATTATCTACCCAAACGTCGATTTTTGAGGAGGGACAGTGGTACTTAAAGAGACATCGATCCAAACCCCGATTCATCCCCCACACAAGTAGGGAAGGGGTATACATAAAGAGACGATTTGTCTTAACATATAGTAGGGAAAGGTGGACTTTGTGCAAACCTATAGATAAAATATAACAAAAGCACATTTTTGATGTCTTTTTCGTTTCAAAATGATGTTTTATGTCAGAAAAGGATGTCGAAAATGGATTTTTTGTAAGTGAAAATTAATTTTTATGTCGTTGAGTATAAAAGTATCGTTTGATAGTATTATTTTGTATCTCCCCCTCGTACAGATCTTAAACAGGAAGGTGAAAATATGGCACGCCTCATTTTAGCTTCGTCATCACCGCGTAGGCAGGAAATCCTCCAGTCTTTACGTGCATCCTTTGAGATTATAACAAGCAATGCAGATGAATCGGTCGATTGTAACATGCCTCCTGAAGAAATTGTTATGACATTGGCTGAACGAAAGGCGCAAACAGTTGCAAAGGAAAATCATGATGCATTTGTTATCGGGGCAGATACAATCGTTGTTTATAATGACCGGATTTTAGGAAAACCAGCCGATCGCGATGATGCTAAGCAGATGTTAATGATGTTATCTGGCAATACACATGCTGTTTTTACAGGTACATGCATTTTACATGGGAACGATAAAGAAATTTTTTATGAAAAGACAGAGGTTTCATTTTGGGAATTGGCGGAAGCAGAAATCGATCGATACATTCGTACAGGAGAGCCTTTAGATAAAGCGGGGAGTTATGGGATCCAAGGATATGGGGCGATCTTGGTGAAATCGATTCATGGTGATTTCTATTCTGTTGTTGGTCTACCGGTGGCAAAACTATATCGGGCATTGAAAAAGATGGGTTATCCGATCTAAGGACAAGCCTAGATCATCATATGAAAATAAGCAGTTTGTGAGGGAACACGGACTGGCATAAAGTCATATAGAAATCAGCCGTTCATGAGGCGCCCGAACTGGCATAAAGTCATATGAAAATTCAGCCGTTCAGCGTTAAAATCGCGGTAGCCCCATTAACATGCCCGTAAGATTTTTGTGTAAGACGCTAATCCATTTTTAGGAAAACTTTCGGTGACTTTTCCCCAAAAAATGAATAGGAGGAGATAGTTATTACGCAACAATTATTAATTAAAGATTTTCCGAAAGAAGAGCGGCCGCGCGAAAGATTTATCCATCACGGACCGAGTAGTCTTTCAAACCAAGAACTTTTGGCAATTATTTTACGAACGGGAACAAAAAATGAATCGGTTCTCCAATTGGCACAACGGCTTATAAAAGAATTTCAAGGATTACGAATGCTGATGAATGCCTCACTGGAAGAATTGACGAAAATAAAGGGAGTCGGTGAAGCAAAAGCCATCCAATTATTGGCCGCAATCGAACTTGGAAAACGAATTGCCAATATGAAAAATGAAGAACGTTACGTCATCCGTTCTCCTGAAGACGGAGCAAACTATGTCATGGAAGAAATGCGCTTCTTAACTCAGGAGCATTTCGTATGTTTATTCCTTAACACCAAGAATGAAGTGATTCACAAACAAACCATTTTTATAGGAAGTTTAAATGCTTCCATTGTCCACCCGCGTGAACTGTTTAAAGAAGCATTCCGACGTTCAGCCGCCTCGATGATTTGCCTTCATAATCATCCATCCGGAAATCCCGAACCAAGCCGGGAAGATATTGAGGTTACCAGGCGACTTGTCGAATGTGGTAGAATTTTAGGGGTGGATGTACTCGATCATATTATTATCGGTGACAAACGATATGTCAGTTTAAAAGAAAAAGGATATTTATAAGCCAATTACTACTATTATTTTTTTGCACAATGAGATATAATAATACGTATGATTTTTTTGTTTTTAAAAAGACGAACGAACCCTTATTTAGCGAAAAAGTTAAGAAACGAAAATTGGTCAATAAAATGACAATATTTGACAAACGATAAAAACGTGCTGTTTATATACAACATGATGAACAAGAGAATGTATGAGAAAGGGAGATACAACCATGTTTGGAATTGGTTCAAAAGATTTAGGAATTGACTTAGGAACAGCGAATACACTTGTCTACATCCGTGGAAAAGGTGTCGTATTGAGAGAACCGTCCGTTGTAGCATATCAGACGGATACAAAGCAAATTGTTGCGGTCGGAAATGATGCGAAAAATATGATCGGTCGTACACCCGGAAATGTTGTTGCCCTCCGCCCGATGAAAGACGGGGTAATTGCAGATTATGAAACAACAGCAAAAATGATGAAATATTTTATTAATCAAGCTTTGAAAAATAAAGGCGGATTTGGAAGAAAACCGTATGTCATGGTATGTGTACCATCCGGAATTACTGCGGTTGAAGAACGTGCTGTCATCGATGCAACTCGTCAAGCCGGGGCACGGGACGCATATACGATTGAAGAACCGTTTGCAGCTGCCATTGGTGCTGATCTCCCTGTTTGGGAACCAACCGGCAGTATGGTGGTTGATATTGGTGGCGGAACAACAGAGGTTGCAATTATTTCTTTAGGTGGAATTGTTACGAGTCAATCGATTCGTATTGCCGGTGATGAAATGGACGATTCCATTATTACCTATATTCGGAAAAATTATAATTTGATGATTGGGGATCGGACTGCTGAAACGATTAAGATGGAAGTTGGATCGGCCGGTATGCCTGAGGGAATTGGAAATATGGAAATTCGCGGGCGTGATTTATTAACCGGTTTGCCAAAAACCATTGAAGTAACGCCTGAAGAAATTGCCGAAGCCCTGAAAGATACGGTATTTGCGATTGTTGAAGCGGTCAAAAATACGTTGGAAAAAACTCCGCCTGAATTGGCAGCAGATATTATGGATCGTGGCATTGTCCTTACAGGTGGTGGAGCATTACTGAGAAACTTGGACCGAGTCATTGCCAACGAAACAAATATGCCCGTCTTAATTGCCGAAAACCCGCTCGATTGTGTAGCTATCGGAACCGGTAAAGCTTTGGAACATATTGATTTATTTAAAAATAAAGTAAGAGGGTAAATGTAAGAATCCTTTGTAAAACAATGTTTATACTTCAGTTTTTAAAAAATTGGATTTTCAACAAATTCGAGGTCACTGAAAAAGAAAAAAATCAGCTGAACACGAGTTTCTTCTTGTTTGCTTAGCCACCTGGCATTAGATATGGGAGAGTAGATATCGGGATAGGCTGTCAAGGAATTTCTCGTTGGTTTAGTGTGTTTATCCTACTCAATATTGTGTAAGGTAAACTTATCAGTGGTCTCGTTACCTTCTACATAATTTGTTCAATGTTGTCGTTCATTGCAATAACATATAAGAATCAGCAGTCGTTAAAGTCAATTGCTTTCGCGACTTCATGCGGTAAAGTGCAAGTAACAACATATAAGAATCAGCCATTAGTTAAAGAGGTGTAAATCATGCCACAATTTTTTAAGAATAAGCGTCTTATCATTTTACTTTCAGGGATTATTATCCTTGTGGCATTGATTGGTTTTTCATTAAGAGAACGGGATCAATTATCGTGGCCGGAACAATTTGTCAAAGATACAGCAGGCTTTGCCCAGATGGTTTTTGCAAAGCCTGCTCATCTTGTTTCAAACCTCGTCGAAAATATGCGAGATTTACTGCAAACCTATGAAGAAAATAAAATTTTAAAAGAAAGATTGGATGAGTACGCCCAAATTAAAGTGAAAGCGGATCGGTTAGAAAAAGAAAACGCGGAGCTTAAAGCCTTGATTGATAAGGAAAAAGATTTAGCCTCTTTTACTATCCATCATGCTTCGGTTATTGCCCGTGATCAAGATCGCTGGCAAGAAACGTTAACAATCGATAAAGGTGAGGTACAAGGAATAAAGAAAGATATGGCTGTTATAACTGCTAATGGAATGATCGGAAAAATTAAAAGTGTCGGAAAGATAACTTCTACTGTTCAATTACTTTCTACCGTAGATCGGACAAACCGAACCCACGTCGCTATTCAAGGCGAACATGATATTTACGGTTTAATTGAGGGATTTGATGTTGAAAAGCAGCAGTTGATTATTAAACAAATCCCGGCAGAAGAAAAAGTCAAAAAGGGCATGGATGTGATTACATCCGGTTTAGCAAATGTTTTTCCTAAGGGATTATACATTGGAAAAATTGAAAAGGTAGAACCTGATCAATACGGATTGACACAAACAGCTTATGTGAAACCAGCCGCGAATTTTTATAACCTTGAAAACGTCATTGTCGTTGAGAGAGAAATGACAGCTTCGGAAGAATCGGGGGAATGAGTCATGAGAAAGCAATGGTGGATTCCGGTTCTTGTGATTATTTTCTTTTGCGTGGAAAGTCAGTTTGTTAATTTTATTCCAACCCGGCTGTTTTCACAATATTGGATTGTTGTCCCGCGTTTTCTCTTTCTATTATTGATTTTTATAACTATATATTATGATAAAAAGTTAGGTCTCATTTATGCCTTGGTTACAGGTTTGATTATGGATATCGTGTTTATTGATATTTTGGGAATATATTTATTTTGGTACCCGGTTACGATTTATCTTGTATCAAAATTAATGAAAAATTGGCATGCGAATCTTTTCATTGTAGCTTTTGTTAGCTTGCTGGCGATCACACTTGTCGAATTCGGGATTTATGGGGTCTTTTCGATTTTACAAATAGCCAATATGCCACTAAAGTTTTTTGTTTTTCAACGCTTATTCCCAACCCTAGGCGCAAACCTGGCATTTTATATATTATTTTCCTATTCACTGAAAAAATATTTTACCCGATTAAGAAAAATCAGAAGTGAAGAAGAGGGAATGTTTCAATCATAACGGTTCTGAAGATGAGTTTTACATATATTTTTGCAAATCGTGTTCGCTCGCTTCCAGAAACGGGTAAAGCTCTACAGTATTTTGCGTTTACGGATTGTTCATGTGTAATTTTCGGAAAAAATTTGATTGTTAATCGTCCTGTACAAGGAGTTTATTTTTTATAAAATTTGTTTTTCGGATTTTTACAGGAAAAATAAAGGAAATTGCCTGGCTTTTGTCGAACTTTACTTTATTGAGGTGAAATCATGCATGATGAAGACGCAAAATGTCACGATAAAAGGTACAAAAGACGGGCTATTGTTACGTCTTGATGATACTTGTTCCTTTTTTGACCTTTTAAAAGAAGTTGAAGAGAAATTGTTTCCACATTCACAGCTCATGGACGATTCTCATGAAGTTTCTGTTCGTATTCATACCGGTAATCGATTACTTACCAAGGAACAGGAACAGCAATTAAGAGAATTAATCAGTCCGGAAAAAAATTTAATCATTGCATCTATCGAATCAAATGTTATATTAAAAGAAGAACTGAATCGAATAAGAACCGAAAAAGGTTTTACAGTCGTAACCAAAATTGTTCGCTCGGGGCAAATTTTGGAAATTACAGGAGACCTATTGTTGATCGGTGATGTAAATCCGGGTGGCAAAGTGATGGCAAGCGGCAATATCTTCATTTTAGGAAGGTTAAAGGGAATGGCTCATGCGGGTATGAACGGTAATGAGGAAGCTGTAATTTGTGCTGCTACAATGACGCCGACCCAATTGCGAATTGCGGATTACTTTGGGCAGTCACTGGATCGGAATAAGATAAACGACGAATCAGAATGTGCCTATCTGAATCAAGAAAAACAATTAGTTATTGATAGATTATCAGTTTTAAATAAGATTCGACCAAACATAAATCGTTTTGTGGAAGGAGGCTTGTCTTAATGGGTGAGGCAATCGTAATTACTTCTGGAAAAGGTGGAGTAGGGAAAACCACTTCTTCTGCTAATATAGGTACTGCTCTGGCTCTACAAGGGAAAAAGGTTTGTTTAGTTGATACCGATATCGGTTTACGTAATCTGGATGTTGTCATGGGCTTGGAAAACCGGATTATCTATGATATCGTCGATGTAGCTACAGGTCGCTGTAAATTACACCAAGCACTTGTCAAAGATAAACGTTTTGAAGATAAATTGTACTTACTTCCTGCCTCTCAAAGCAGCGATAAAACTGCGATTAATCCGGAACAGATGAAAAAGGTAGTCAATGATTTAAAAAATGAATTTGATTATGTCATTATCGACTGTCCCGCTGGTATTGAACAAGGTTTCCAAAATGCCATAGCCGGTGCTGATCGGGCTATTGTTGTGACTACGCCGGAAGTATCATCGGTACGTGATGCTGACCGAATTATCGGCTTACTGGAAAAAGAACCGATTGAACCGCCAAGATTGGTTATCAATCGAATCCGTACCAATATGGTTAAACGCGGGGAAATGCTTGATGTCGATGAAGTAACAAATATTTTGGCTATAGAACTAATTGGTATTGTGGCCGATGATGAAGAGGTCATTAAAGCATCAAATGTTGGCGAACCAATCGTTATGAATCCGGACAGTAAAGCAAGTATCGCTTACAGGAATATTGCAAGACGAATCTTAGGCGAATCGGTACCATTGCAACAGCTTGAAGATAACGGAAAAGGCATGTTTTCACGGTTGAAAAAATTTTTTGGTGCCCGGGCATAGGCATAAATTTTTACATATTTTGATATTTTTAAGAGGATGCTGATAAACATTGGCATTCTTTTTTTATTTTGATGATTCGCGGTCGCACCGATAGTTTTTTCATAGTTTAGCAGTCTAGTGTCAACGGTTCATGAGCGTCCCCGGATCCAACAAGCAACAGAAGAATCCCTGAATTCAACAGTAAAAAAGGAAAATTCACCAGTAAACGGACATAAATTCACCAGTAAAATTGAAAAATTCAACAGCTTGCTCCGTGAATTCACCAGTAAATTACGAGAAATCAACAGTGCCCTACCCGAATTCATCAGTACCCCCCATAAATTCAACAGCAGCAACACCATAAGATTGAAAAAACAAGTTCCAAATTAGACATGTCATATAAACTGCGGACAAGTCATACATTTTACTGAGTGGACAATCCGAGTTTTTTCGGAAGGGGGGAGTAGTTTGAAAGATCGAAGGAAAGAAGTCTTGAAGCGGATTGAAAAACGCAAGAAATATAAACGATCCTATCCGCCTAAAACGATAGAAAGTGAAAGAAATGTGAAGACTCCAGTATTTCCAGAGTACCAAGAACAACATGACTTTACTTGGTTTTCCATGAATGAAGGAATGAAAAACACTGAACATCCGTTATTTAATCGAGAAATATTCTTATTTAAAATATTGGCTTCAGCTTGCTTAGTCCTTATTGTGGCCATTGCGTTCAAAAATCAATCACAACAGCTGGAACCGGTCCGTTCAGCAGTGACACAAGTAATGGAAAAGGAATTCCAATTTGCCATGGTTGCGGACTGGTATGAAGATACATTTGGTAAACCGTTAGCACTTTTCCCGGAGAAGGCACCAAATAAAAAAGAAGCGCCGGCTAAGTATGCACTTCCGGCTAACGGGGTAATTCTAGAAGACTTCCAAGCGGATAATCAAGGCGTTACAATTCAAACGGTAAAAGGAGAAGCAGTCGAGGCAATTCAAAGCGGTGTTGTGAAATTTGCCGGTGTTGATAAAGAATTTGGAAAAACAATTATTATTCAACATCCGGATCAATCGGAAACTTGGTATGGACAATTGGGGGAAATAAAAGTAAAAGCCTATGATAAAGTTCAAGCAGGCGATCAAATCGGCGTTGTTTCATCAAAAGAAAACGAAACAACAGGCGAGTTTTATTTTGCCATTAAACAAGATGAAAAATTTATTGACCCTGTTCAGGTGATTAAGTTTGAATAAATGGTTCCGGCTCCTGACCCAAATCCATATACATCCGTTGCTTTGGCTTGTTGTTGCCATTGCCGTAATAACTGCACGCTTTCAAGAACTGTTGCTATTAATTGTTATTGTTCTGATTCATGAATTAGGCCATGCTGCGGCCGCTTCCTTTTTTTCATGGAGAATTAAGAACATTATCCTTTTACCATTTGGTGGAGTTTTAGAAACAGATGAACATGGAAATCGACCGATTAAAGAGGAGTTCATTGTCACAGTCTGTGGACCGGCTCAGCACGTTTGGATGATGATTGCCGCCTTTCTTTTTCATGAATGTCAAATAATCGGAGACAGAATATATACTGATTTTATCAACTATAACTTTATGATTTTGATATTTAATTGTTTGCCAATTATGCCTTTGGATGGAGGGAAAATCGTCTATTTGCTTTTTACCAAATATTATCCGTTCCATATTGCCTTGAAACGTTCGATTATTCTGTCGCTTTTGTTCTTGTTCATATATTGTTCCGTTATTCTTATCGTTTTTCCTTTCCATTTAAACGGTTGGGTAATTGCCATCTTCTTATTTCTATCTTTACATAACGAATGGAAAAACCGGCCGTATACGTGGATGCGGTTTTTAATTGAACGATATCATCGACCGAACGATGAAGTGGGTCGTATAAAAAAGATCTATGCAAAAAAAGATGACTTACTTTCAAGTGCCATCGAAAAATTCCAGCGGGGAACCGGTCATCAAATTATTGTTATCGATGCAGGAAAACAGGTTGCCATCATTCCGGAGAAAAAAATTTTACAATATTATTTTGAAAAATCTCCTATCCGGTTGAAATTGGAGGATTTACTTTATTAAAATGGAGAAGAGTTCAATGATATAAGAAGGATTGTGAAAATGAAACGATTACTAATCAATGCAAGAGAATCAGAAAAAAGAATGGCACTAATTGAGGATAAGCAAATCCAAAGACTGTATATTGAGCAACCGGAACAACAATCATTGCTCAGGAATATATATATTGGCATTGTTGAAAAAATCATGCCTAGTATGGATGCCGCTTTCATCAATATTGGAAAAGGAAAAAAGGGTTATTTACAACTGTCACAAAGTCCGGCAAATATGGAAAAAGATGACTCTATCAGGTCCCTGCCTAAGGTAAACCAAAGTGATAAAATGATTGTCCAAGTTATCAAAGATGAAACCGATACAAAATATTACCGTTTAACGAGAAATATCGAACTTAGTGATGAGATGATCGTTTATATGCCATATGGGTATTATGTTGCCGCATCGAAAAAATTACCGAATGACGTAAGAAACCAACTTAAAATGTGGGCTGTGGAGACAAAGAAAGAAGCGGAAGGCATTTTGTTCCGTACCCGCGCTGAAAAATTAACGAAGGAAGAATTTGTCACCCGTCTCAATCAATTAAGAGCGGAGTTTCAACAACTTGAAAAACTTGCCGATCATTTGAAAGCTCCTGCGCCAATAGTGGAGAAGAACTTGTTTTTTGAGGAAATAAAAAAGATTTATGACAAGGAAGAATTTACAGAGATAATCTGTGATGATTCAAACCTGTTCCGGCAACTGAAAACGGATTGGGAAAATCGCTGTCAACTTACGCATTATAAAGGAAGCGAAAATATTTTTTCCCATTTTATGTTAGATGATCAACTGGACACATTGCAGAAAAGGGTAGTATGGCTTGATAATGGTGCAAATATTGTCATTGAGGAAAATGAAGCTTTTACGGTCATCGATGTAAATACTGCTAAATCACCGAGTTATAAGTTGAAAAGGGATACCATCACGACAACGAACCGATTGGCCGCTAAGGAAATTGCCAGACAGGTCCGCCTCCGTAATATCGGTGGGAATATCCTCATTGATTTTATTAATATGCGGGATGAAAAAGATAGGAAGGCAATCATTCAGCTTTTAAAAGAAGAATTTGCCCGTGATTATGAGCGAACAATAATTTACGGTTTTACGGCTTTAGGTATTTTGGAAATGTCGAGGAAAAGAACGAAACCGAGTCTTCTGAACCAAATGACGGTACCGTGCGCAACTTGTCATGGTACCGGTTTTGTTGAATCAGCTGCTACAATCGCTTTTCGCTTAGAGCGGGAATTATGGACGTTTAAAAACAAAGATTTTTCGGAAGTTGTTATTGAAGCAACAGAAGACGTCATTAACTACTTTAGTGGGGAAAATAAACATCATCTCGAAAATTTAGAGAAAACCTTGCATTTTCTTATCAAATTTGAACAAGTGCAATTTCACAAGCCGCACTATTATATTAAAAGATTTGTCCGGTGATACGCGACCGTAACGATTTTTTATGGATTGACATGTTTGTTTTATTATGATAGTATTCATATGTTATGGTTTGTAGCACCCGTGCTACAACCGCTCGTATTCGGTTTAAGATTTTGCAAATTGTGCAAAACACCGAATGGCGGCGAGTCTGAGTCTATAGAGGAGGTGCAATTATGTACGCGATTATTGAAACTGGCGGTAAACAACTTAAAGTTGAAGAAGGTCAATCGATTTATGTTGAAAAATTAAACGCAGCTGACGGTGAAACAGTAACTTTTGATAAAGTATTGTTCATCGGTGGCGAAAATGTTAAAGTTGGTGCTCCTTTTGTCGAAGGTGCTACGGTTACTGGTAAAGTAGAAAAACACGGTCGTCAAAAGAAAATTATTGTTTTCAAATATAAAGCGAAGAAAAACTATCGTAAAAAACAAGGTCATCGTCAACCTTATACAAAAGTTACGATTGAAAAAATTCAAGGCTAGGGCGACTGACAAATGATAAAAGTCACCATCAATCTAACGTCCGATCACAAAATTGCAGCCTTTACTGTTGAAGGTCATGCGAATTTTGATAAATACGGATCAGATGTTGTTTGTGCAGGGGTTTCTGCGGTGACAATCGGTACACTAAATGCAGTGGAATCCTTGGCAGGTGTTGTTCCGGATGTCGAACAAGGCGGTAAAGGAGGCTATCTCCATTGGCAAGTGCCGGAATTACCGAAAGAAACAGATGATAAAGTACAGCTTCTCCTTCAAGGAATGGTTGTCGCTTTACAATCAATTAAGGATAGTTACAGTGATTATATAAAAATTTCTTTCAAATAGTGGGAGGTGGAACAAATGTTAAGAATGGATCTTCAATTTTTTGCGTCTAAAAAAGGGGTAGGTTCGACAAAGAACGGTCGTGACTCCATTGCGAAACGTCTTGGTGCAAAACGTGCGGACGGTCAATTTGTAACGGGCGGTTCTATCCTTTATCGTCAACGCGGAACAAAAATCTATCCGGGTGAAAATGTAGGTCGCGGCGGCGATGATACATTATTTGCAAAAGTTGATGGTGTTGTCCGTTTCGAACGTATGGGACGCGACAAGAAAAAAGTCAGTGTATACCCGGTAGCAAAAGAAGCGTAAGTGGTAGCGGACTTCTAGAAAGGTCAGACAGCTGCAAACATTCTGCCAAGACTGTTTGTTTCGCGTGTCTGGCCTTTTGTATTTTGTCCTTCCTTTAGCATATTCACCGGAAAAATTTGTTTATGTTATACTTATGGTTAGCACCAAAACATATTTTCTAATAAACGCTAATGACCATTAGAATTACATATAGAGGGAAATTTTAGCCAAAACTAGGCGGAAATTTTTGGAGATTGTAACTAGGGACAAAGATAAGTACAACCACAAGGACATCAAGCGAAGACGAAGGTTAAGCGGCAAACCTTGCATAGAAACTGGCGGAAATTACTGTATCCAAGGACAAAGATAAGTACAACCGCGATAGCATCTAGCAAGGACGAGCTTAATAGGACCAAACATACATAGAAACAGAGTGAAGGAAGGTTGAGGGGAAGTATGCGGGAATGGAATGTGATAGAGGTTTTACGGCATGCACGACATGATTGGTTGAACAGACTACAATTAATAAAAGGTTATATTGCCCTAGGAAATCTTGAAAAAGTTGATGAAATTATGAATGAAATTATCCATGCAGCCGAGCAGGAATCAAAATTATCCAATTTGACATTATCTAAATTTGTTTCTTTACTACTCACTTTTAATTGGGAACAGCATTCATTTGTTTTACATTATGAAGTATCAAGTCCTCGGAAATTAACTAATTTTAATGATGAAAAAATTTTTCAATGGTTCTCTAACTTGTTTCAGATCATTGATGACTATGCCGATCCAAATGTGCAAAATGATTTATACATAGAAATGAATTTGGAAGAAGATGTCCTGTGTTTCTTTATTGAATTCTATGGAATAATAAAAGAGACAGAAGCAATAAAGCAATTTTTACATAAACAAACACCGAGCTTTTCAATAAACAGCGTAAACATCAATGTAGAAGCTTTGTCTTTTGAAATAAAAATTCATGGTGAATAACGTTAAGCATATGTTTTTCATGGAAGGAGATATTCAATGTTTGTCGATCAAGTAAAAATTTATGTAAAAGGTGGCGACGGTGGAAACGGAATGGTTGCTTTCCGTCGCGAAAAATATGTTCCAAAAGGTGGTCCGGCCGGTGGAGATGGCGGGAAAGGCGGAGATGTTATCTTTATTGTTGATGAAGGACTGCGCACCTTAATGGATTTTCGTTATCAACGCCATTTCAAAGCGACAAAAGGAGAAAATGGTCGCTCAAAAAGTCAGCACGGAAAAAATGCTGAAGATTTGGTTGTAAAGGTTCCCCCGGGTACTGTTGTAAAAGATGATGATACGGGTGAGGTAATTGCTGACCTCGTTCGTCATGGCGAGCGGGCAGTCATTGCAAAAGGCGGTCGCGGCGGCAGAGGGAATATCCGATTTGCTACGTCAAGAAACCCCGCTCCGGAAATTGCGGAGAACGGAGAACCGGGGCAAGAACGGTATATTGTTTTGGAATTAAAAGTATTAGCAGATGTTGGTCTCGTTGGATTTCCCAGTGTCGGAAAGTCAACGCTTTTATCGATTGTATCTTCGGCAAGACCAAAAATTGCCGAATACCATTTTACGACGATTGTGCCAAATTTAGGTGTCGTTGAAACAGAAGATGGAAGAAGTTTTGTTATGGCTGATTTGCCGGGATTGATTGAAGGGGCGCATCAAGGTGCAGGGCTCGGACTTCAATTTTTACGCCATATTGAACGGACAAGGGTCATTGTCCACGTCATTGATATGGGTGCTGTGGAAGGGCGCGATCCATACCAAGATTTTTTAACGATTAATAAGGAATTAAGGGAATATAATTTGCGTTTAACCGAACGTCCTATGATGATTGCGGCCAATAAAATGGATATGCCCGGTGCGGAAGAAAATCTAGAAAAATTTAAGAAACAATTACAGGAAGATATTCCGATTTTTCCAATTTCGGCAGTTACCCAAAGCGGGATTCGTGAGTTGCTTTTTGCGATTGCCGATACGTTGGAGGACACACCTGAATTCCCGCTCCACCATGTAGAAGAAGATGAAACGATAAACCGCGTTGTTTATAAACATGAAAAAGCTGAACAAGATTTTATCATTACCCGGGATTCGGATGGAGTATTTGTTTTAAGTGGAGAAAAAATTGAAAAGTTATTCAAGATGACTGATTTCACCCATGATGAATCGGTTCGGCGTTTTTCCAGACAATTGCGCGGCATGGGTGTAGATGATGCACTTCGGGAACGTGGGGCAAAGGATGGCGATATCGTCCGTCTGCTTGATTTTGAGTTTGAGTTTATAGAATAGCTGAAAAACTGTCTTCAATTTGGGCAATTAATTGAAGGCAGTTTTTTATTTTGGTAAAATCAATGGGATATTTTCGGGAATCACCATTTGATCGATAATGCAAGGTTTTTATTTTTAGTAAAATCAGGCAAAAGTTAATTAGTTTTTGTGAAAACCTCCACAAATTAACGACAACACGTCCTCGCTGTCCGAGTTAGTTTTGATGAAAATCTGCACAAATCAACAGCAACACGTCTTCGCTGTCCGGGCAAGACTTACTTAGTTTTTGATGAAAACCCGGTAAACAGAAAACAGGTAACTGCTGCAACAGTAGTCACCAAAATGGCCATCAATAAACCTAGTGCAGCCATAAACAGATCTTGTCCGGGATAATCAGGTTTCAGCGTGATGAACCAATAAACAAATACGATGGTTAAAAGAAAATAAAAACTACTACCAACAGCTCCCATAATCAACTGATCTCGTTTTGTTCCGCTCCATGCTTTGTTAAATAAGATCCATGCATATAAACTTATTAAGACAGCGGAAACCATCACAACGAAATGTAAGTAGGGAATCAAGAAATACATCAAGAGAAAAAGAATGAAAACGGTTATGGAAAAGAAAACCGCATTGACGGCAAATATAAACAGGCCGGCAAGCCACGGATTTTGATACCAAGCCCAATGGCTAAGAGTCCGGATAATTTTATTCTTATCATTAACCATTGCCAATATCGGTCTTTTTAAAAATTGAACAAGCAGTATCCCTATGAACCCCAATATAAATAGAAAAGTAAAACTCATATTATATTCCTCCTGATAACCTTATAATGGGGGGGTCAATCTCATTTCCCGCCTCTGAAAAATTTTTTCTTAATTATATTATAGATGCCTATTTATTGAATAACAATAAATTTTTATTGAATTGGGTTATATTTTTTCTGTTTTATAGACTTGTTTGATGATAAAGGTATTCAAGAGGTCTTGTAACGTAGAATCATTTTCAAACAATCTTTAAATATCCGCCCTTGCGACATAAATTTTTCGGTATATTCATAAGTTTATACGAGAATGAATGGCAATTTGCCTATTGTTTCATACAATATATAGCGAGTTTAGATTAGGAGGGGAAATGAGTGAGGATTCACATTGTCCAAAAAGGAGATACACTGTGGAAGATTGCCCAAAAATATGGCGTCGACTTCAATCAGCTAAAGAGTATGAACACCCATTTATCGAATCCGGACCAAATAATGCCCGGAATGAAAATTAAAGTTCCCACCAATAGTGGAATGGTAAAAAAAGAAATGCCGGTTAAAGAGGTGCCAATTAATAAAGAAGCTCCAATTACTGAACACCCTTTCGCCCAAATTAAACCACCAACAATTCCTGTTGATGAACCGGTGAAAATGTTCGAACAACCAAAGGAAATTATTAAAGAAGTTCCCAAGCCGATTTATATGCCGAAACCGCCACAACCGATTATTCCGGAAATAGATATTAATAATTATTATATGGTCAACATGGCAAAAATGAACATCGAACAGCAACAACCGGTCCAGCAAGTTGAGATTCCTGTTTTTGAAAAAGAAGGACCGATCAAGGAAATGCCGGAACCGCCGAAAATGGAAGAACCGATTAAAGAAGCTCCGGAAATGATTTATTCAAAAATTGCTCAACCGCCAATGATGATGCAACCAATGTATCCATGTTCGCCGTGTATACCGATGACACCTGTTTTACCCGGGTCAGGATTGCCATGTATGCCGCTAACTCCGGTTGTTTATTCACCATGCCAACAACCTATTCATCATGGTTTCCCATTTGCTAATCAACCTATGATGCAAGGTTTTACCGGACCCATGATGCAAGGAAGCGATCCGCAGATGGGGATGGGTGGTTTTGCCCCGGGTATGATGCAAGGAAGCGATCCGCAGATGGGGATGGGTGGTTTCGACCCGGGTATGATGCAAGGAAGCGATCCGCAGATGGAGATGGGTGGTTTCGACCCGGGTATGATGCAAGGAAGCGATCCTCAAATGATGATGCCTCCCCATGGGATGAGCGGTTTCGACCCGAACGTGATGCAAGGTGCGGATTCACAAATGATGATGCCGATGCAGCCTAGTAGTCAGCAAATGATGGGAAGTTTTGACCCATCCAAGATGCAACCGATGGCACAAGGGATGGACCAGCAAATGATGATGGACTCAATGGATCAAAGTGGATTCCAACCGATGATGTCACCGGGTATGGGAACTTACCAACAATCAACCGGAATGCCAATGGGAACCGGACAAATAAATTGGGATGATGATGGAATGGACTTGGATGATAATCAAGATGGTTCAACACTTTATCAAACTCCTATGACTGAGCATATGCAAAATCCAATGAGTGTTCCTGACCAAGCTCCGTATTCGATGCCATTAACGACAAATCCAATGATGCAACCTTCTTTCACCCCGATGATGCAGCCAGCTTTCCCAATGACACAACAAACAAGTCCAATGATGCAACCAACGTATCCTATGGGTCAACAACCATATCCAATGATGCAACCGATGTTTGATATGCCGGGACAGGGTGATTGCGGCTGTGGTGCACCACCTTTTGCCTTACCTCAAACCGGACCAATGGCAGGAGCGATGCCTTATCAAGCACCAATCGGATACACAGAACCAATGCAGTCGGGACATCCGTTTGGTCAAGGGTTTGGTAATATGCCCGGAATGGATATGGCAAACATGTATCAAACCATGCCGATGGGAATGGGATTTCCCACAACTGGTGATATGACAGGTCAAATGTCCTATGATGAAATGGGAACCAATCAAAGAGACGAATTCGATGAAGACGATGAATAAAATTAATGCAAAAATCAGTGAGACCTAAACCCTCACTGATTTTTTACAATTATAAAACTTTCCAATAATAAGCTTAAGTTTTGCACCTTAGAAAACCAATCAATCGGCGAACACCAATTTCGTCACCATTTTGAGGTGAAAAACGCCTTATTTTGACGACGAGACCAATTTTCGTCGTCGTTTTTGGACGGAAAGCTTCATTTTTTGGCGACGAGGCCCGTTCTCGTCGTCGTTTTTGGACGGAAAGCTTCATTTTTTGACGACGAGGCCCGTTCTCGTCACTGTTTTGAGTCGAAAAACACCAACTTTTGGCGACGAAACCAATTCTCGTCGTCGTTTTGAAGTGAGAAACGCCCTATTTTGGCGACGAGATCGAATCTCGTCACCATTTTGAGGTGAGAAACGCTTCTTTTTGGCGACGAGACCAAATCTCGTCACCGTTTTGAAGTCGAAAACGCCCTTTTTTTGGCGACGAGAGTAAATCTCGTCACCATTTGGAGCCGAAAAACGCCCTATTTTGGCGACGAAACCAAATCTCGTCACCATTTTGAGGTGAGAAACGCTTCTTTTTGGCGACGAGGCCAATTTTCGTCGTCGTTTTTGGACAGAAAGCTTCATTTTTTGGCGACGAGATCCATTCTCGTCACTGTTTTGAGTCGAGGAACGCCTTATTTTGGCGACGAGATCCATTCTCGTCACCGTTTTGAGTCGAAAAACACCAATTTTTGGCGACGAGACCAAATCTCGTCACCGTTTTGAGTCGAGAAACGCTTCTTTTTGGCGACGAAACCAAATCTCGTCACCATTTTGAGGTGAGAAACGCTTCTTTTTGGCGACGAGGCCAATTTTCGTCGTCGTTTTTGGACAGAAAGCTTCATTTTTTGGCGACGAGGCCCGTTCTCGTCGTCGTTTTTGGACGGAAAGCTTCATTTTTTGGCGACGAGATCGAATCTCGTCACTGTTTTGAGTCGAAAAACACCAACTTTTGGCGACGAAACCAAATCTCGTCACCGTTTTGAGTCGAAAAACACCAACTTTTGGCGACGAGACCAAATCTCGTCACCATTTTGAGTCGAAAAACACCAACTTTTGGCGACGAAACCAAATCTCGTCACCATTTTGAGGTGAGAAACGCCTTATTTTGGCGACGAAACCAATTCTCGTCACCGTTTTGAGTCGAAAAACACCAATTTTTGGCGACGAGACCAAATCTCGTCACCATTTTGAGTCGAAAAACACCAATTTTTGGCGACGAGAGTAAATCTCGTCACCATTTGGAGCCGAAAAACTCCCTATTTTGGCGACGAGCTTCCTTCGATGGTTTGGAAATTGAAGCATTATTTTTCCGTGCCAAAAATGAAAATAATAACGGTCATGTTATTTTATGGCCACATGGCGGTCCACAATCGTTGGAAAGAAAATGGTTCCGTTCGATGTTCCAATTCCTGTTGAACCGTGGTTATTCAATTTTTGCACCAAATTTTCGCGGTTCCTCTAATTACGGTCTAAAATTTATGAAGATGGTTGAAGGAGACTGGGGACACGGACCTCGCCTCGATAATATTAAAGGTTTGGAATGGTTAATAAAAAACGGCTATGCAGAACGGGACAAAATTTTATTATTTGGCGGCAGTTACGGTGGTTATATGTCTCTCCTTTTGCATGGTCGTCATGCAGAATACTTTAAAGCTGTTGTCGAATTGTTCGGACCGTCTAATCTCTTCTCCTTTATTGAATCAGTTCCGGATTTCTGGAAGCCGTTTATGGAACAATGGGTGGGCGATCCGGTTAAGGACAAAGAAAGATTGATTGCCGACTCGCCGATTACTTATTTAGACGGCATGATCAAACCAATGCTTGTCATTCAAGGCGCCAATGATCCGCGGGTTGTCAAGGCGGAATCAGATCAGGTAGTTGAAGCGTTGCGTGAAAAAGGTCGTGATGTTGAATACATTGTACTTCCTGATGAAGGTCACGGCTTTTCGAAAAAGGAAAATGAAGTGAAGGTATATGCAAAAATACTTGAGTTCTTTGATCGATTTACACATTAATTTTTTATAGATTTAGATCACGTCTGGCATTTTGCTCAGGCGTTTTCTTTATAGCGGTGAAGGAACGGAAATTTCCCTGAGATCGTTTCTCGAGACCAAATTCAGGAGTGAAAAACGTCCCCGAGCCAAGTTCTCGATGCCAAATGAATCCTTGTAATTTTGCATATCAAACGACATTTGTTACATGCTAATACTAACAAATCCTTGAATTGAATGAACATGCACGGTTGTATTTTTTAAAAATTGCTTCACAAAATGAAAGATTAATGTAAAAAATTTTGCGGTCATATGATGTGCCTCTTTTATCGCCACTCGCTGATAAAATGATTAGTGCTTAACAAATTTTGTGTATATTTAGACAATATACGCTTGCATCTATATAAGCGCAAAATATTGAACTTTTTGCATTACCTTTTTAGAAATACGGACATATGAAGCGAACCATTAGGTACAAAAAATATTCATAATCATTATGTTAGAAAACTTAACATAAGAATGTTTCTATGATAAAATAGAAATAATTTAATGGAAAGGATGACCAAAATTGGAAGAAAAGATTGAAAAACTGATCCAATGGCTGCAAGAACAAGTAAAAAATGCAAATTTGAACGGTTTGGTTGTAGGAATTAGCGGTGGCATCGATTCAGCCGTCGTTGCCCATTTAATCAAACGTGCATTTCCGAATAATTCATTAGGTGTTATTATGCCATGTAAAAGCAATCCAAAAGACGTGGAAGATGCAATGAAAGTTGTAGAAAGCTCTGGTATAAATTATGTAAAAATCGATTTAACCGAAACGCATAATGTCTTATTCACTGCAATTGAAAAAGAATTAAAAGATAAGGGTGAGTGGGATAAAGAAAAAGCCCGTTTAGGCGACGCAAATATGAGAGCTCGTTTGCGTATGACTACTTTATACGCGGTCGCCAACAATTTTGGTTACCTCGTTACAGGTACAGATAATGCTGCGGAATGGTATACCGGTTATTTTACAAAATATGGCGATGGTGGCGTTGACCTTGTTCCACTTGTCAACTTTACAAAGGGAGAAGTTCGTGAAATGGCCAAAGTTCTCGGTGTGCCAAAAGAGATTATCGAAAAAGCCCCGAGCGCCGGACTTTGGGAAGGTCAAACAGATGAAAATGAAATGGGAACAACCTACGAAATGATCGATAAATATTTAAAAGGGGAAGCTGTCCCTGATAAGGATAAACAAGTAATTGAAAGAATGCATCGAATTTCTGAACATAAAAGAAATTTAGCAGCAAAACCACCAAAATTTTGATAATTGATCAGGAAAACTCGGTCCTGCCTTCGCTAAAAAGCTTGGTTGCCCGAGTTTTCTTTATTTATTTTTCAACTTCCGGGTTATTATTTTTTGTCTATGGTCAAAATAATAATAGTATCCAAAGATTTTATTTGAATCGGAGTGAGGATGTTGGGTATCTATCGTATTTTCTTTGTAGGTATAATTTTAACCGGAATTTTTATGGCCAATTCGTTATTTTTAAAACAGGTCGATGCAGAAGACGGTGCAATTAATCAAGGTCCAATGGTAGTTGTATTAGAACGTCATTATCTTGATGGCGACAAAAGTGAAGAGATTATCATTGAAAATTTGTCCGCATCTGAGATCCAAGAAAAATACGCGGATTGGGTACTGGTACATGTGGATGGAAATCGAATCGTATTCAAAAAGTATGTTGACGATATTTCTCCATTATTGAAATCGAACGGTTTTTTCGGTGTAACTGACGATGGAACTTTATCGATTTTTAATGGAAAACCCGATGTGACCAATGTCATTCACTCATTCTTTCAAATTGATATGGGAAAACTGGAAACAAAAACACAAAAGGAACTTGTTAAAGGAATACCAGTACGGACAAAAGAAGATTTTCTTCATGTTTTGGAGGCCTTTAAACCTTATAGTGTAACGGTTGAAGAATGAGGGGAAAAGGACATTTTTTAAAAAAATTGCAGGCAGCTAAATAGTTTTTGTGAACTATTTGTGAAATATATCACAAACAGATTGTTTTCTTCAAGAAATTCGATATAATTTATATAGAAACAAGTAAGCAAAACCAAAAAATAAAACGGTTACATATTTAATCTATCTCCTTGTTTCATCCTTTTCTTCGCCTCTAAAAAGCGGGGTATGGATAGATAGATTAAGCAGCATGATTACTTTCCTTATCTTTAATTGGGACAAAAATAGTCCTATATGGACAAAAATTTCACAAAACATTACCAAATTTTAAAGGAGGAATTGCAAATGGCAACAAGTGAATTTTATATGCCCACTGTAAACCTTTTTGGCGTAAATAAAGTGCAGGAAGTGGGATCAAGATTAAAGGGTCTCGGGTGTAAGAAGACTCTAATTGTAACAGATGAAGGAATCAAAAGTTTAGGATATGCCGACCAAGTTGCCGGAATTGTTCGGGAAGCTGGTCTGGAAGTTGTCATATATTCAGAAGTAAAACCAAATCCAACCGATAAAAATGTTGAGGCCGGTTTGAAAATATTCACAGAAGAAAATTGTGATTCAATCATTTCTTTAGGCGGCGGTAGTCCCCATGATTGTGCAAAAGGGATTGGTTTAGTTGCGGCAAATGGTGGCACGATTCATGATTATGAAGGTGTTGATCGTTCAGCAAAACCAATGGTACCACTGGCTGCCATTAACACAACTGCCGGTACTGCAAGTGAAATGACGAAATTCACAATTATTACAGATACAAGTAGAAAAGTAAAAATGGCGATTGTTGATAAACATGTAACTCCGACATTCTCTGTTAATGATCCGATGTTAATGATTGGTATGCCTCCATCCTTAACCGCTGCAACAGGTTTGGATGCGTTAACACATGCGGTAGAAGCATATGTATCAACGGCTGCTACACCAATTACGGATGCTTGTGCATTAAAAGCAATTGAAATCATTCCTGAATTTTTGCCGCGTGCATTTGCAAATGGTCAAGATTTGGAAGCACGTGAACAAATGATTTATGCTCAATATTTAGCTGGTATGGCTTTCAACAATGCTTCTTTAGGGTATGTTCATGCCATAGCACACCAATTCGGCGGATTCTATGATTTGCCTCATGGTGTATGTAATGCCATACTATTACCACATGTATCCAGATTCAATCTTGTAGCTCGTCCGGATCGTTTCCGTAATATCGCCATTGCACTGGGTGAAAATGTGAAAGGCTTAAGCACATATGAAGCTGCAGAAAAAGCAATTGCCACAATTGAACGACTGGCAAGAGATATGAATATTCCGAATGGATTTAAAGAATTAGGTGCAAAAGAAGAAGATATTCCGGTTTTAGCTGAACATGCGATGGCAGATGCTTGTGCAGCAACAAACCCGCGTAAGGCAAAACTTGAAGAGGTTATGGAAATTATCCGTCAAGCAATGTGATATTAAAGTGTGAAAACTCGCGCGCCCGAGCGTTTAGTCGATTCGAATCGGGCGCTTGCGGGCTATAATATTACTACTTGATTCTTCAATTTGTTAGTGGAAGTCCTAAAGCTCGTTAATAGAGGTTAAATTGTTTTGATTATAAGCAATTACCATTAAAGCAGTGGAGGGATTGTTATGAAATTAAAAGATAAAGTAGCCATTGTCACTGGAGCAAGTGCCGGTATCGGAAAAGCAACTGCAGAACTTTTTGTAAAAGAAGGCGCGAAAGTTGTTTTGACGGATATTAAGGAAGCTGAAGGTCAAAAAGTCGCTTCTGAAATTGGCAGCGAAGCCATTTTTATTAAACATGATGTAGCAAAAGAAGAAGACTGGATTCATGTGGTCAACACTACGATCGACAAGTTCGGCAAAATCGATATTTTAGTCAATAATGCCGGTGTTTACTATATTAGTCCGCTTGCAGAAATCACATTGGAAAAATGGAATTGGCTTATGTCGATTAATGTAACCGGTGTCTTTCTCGGAATGAAACATGTTTTACCTCATATGGCTAAAAATAAAAAAGGCTCAGTAATCAATCTTTCTTCTATCGCCGGATTAGGTGGTGCACCGGGACATGCATTGTATGGAGCCAGTAAAGGTGCAGTACGGATCATGACAAAAGATGTGGCAACTGAATATGGTCCATTTAATGTACGTGTAAATTCAGTTCATCCTTCCTATATCAAAACAGCTATGGCTTCGTACGGGGCTGAAACGGCACAAACATCAATTGATGAACTAGGAAAAGACTATCCGTTACGAAGAATCGGTAATCCTGAAGAAGTTGCTGCTACTTGCTTATTCTTAGCTTCAGATGATTCTTCATTTATTACCGGTCAAGAAATTGTCGTTGATGGTGGAGTCACTGCAGCATTGTAAACTGGGGATAAGGGAGAAGATAACCTGTAAAGAAAAATTCATTATGGTAGATGGTATTCCGGCAACTTTTGATATTTGTCAGGAAATTGTCAAACCTGGTGGCTATATCGCCAACGCAGGAGTACATGGAAAACCGGTTGAATTCCACTTAGAAAAACTATGGATTTCCAATATAACGTTAACAACCGGACTTGTGAATACATCTACAACACCGATGCTTTTAAAAACAGTTACATCCAAAAAATTGCAACCGGAACAATTAATTACCCATCGCTTTACATTTGACCAATTTTTAGAAGCGTATGATGTATTTAAACAAGCTGCCGAAAATGAAGCCATGAAGGTAATCATCTCTAACGAATAAATAAAGGTGAAAAGATTGTAATAAAACATCAGGATATGATTCTGACAGGTCATGTTCTGGTGTTTTTTTCAATTGGATTTGAGAATGAATTCAGTAGTTAAAATATTTTCACGACGGAGTGTTATTACTAGGCAAAAAGTCATTTCTATTGTAGTATTTTTACAAGATGAGTTTGAAATGTATTATGGAAGGAATGCTGAATGAGTGAAAACCATTTCGATTGAAAAATTGGTCCAAGAATTTTCTCTGGAAGTTTTAGAAGGGGAAGATTATTTAAACCGAAAAATATCACAGCCAAGAACCCATCGTCCCGGACTGGAGTTTATCGGCTATTTTGAATATTTTCCAATGGAACAAATTCAAATACTTGGCAAAAAGGAGATTACTTATTTACATAAATTAACTGATGAAAAGCGGCGATACCATATTGGAAATGTTGTCAAATATCATCCACCTTGCTTTATTGTCACAGCCGGTCAAGAAGGCTTAACGTATTTAAAACAATATTGTAAAGAGGAAAGAATCCCGTTATTAAGAACAAATGAGAAAAGCTCGGAGTTTATTGATAAACTGAACAATTATTTAAAAAATAAATTAGCACCTGAAATTGCCATTCATGGTGTGTGTTTAAATGTTTATGGCGTAGGAATTTTATTACGGGGAAAATCCGGAATCGGAAAAAGTGAAACAGCTCATACTCTTATTGGCCGAGGTCATCGTTTAGTTGCTGATGATATTGTTGTGTTGAAAAAAATAAGTTCCAAAACGCTTCTCGGAACCCATAATCGGACAAACAAAGAATTTTTGGCCCTCCGTAGTATTGGTCTTTTAAATATAGCCAAAATTTATGGAAGAAAAGCATTCCAGGAAGAAACTAGAATCGCTCTCGATATTGAATTGTGCCGTTGGGAAGACAATGAATTAAATAATCAACTGGAACCGGAATTGACTTATAAAGACTATTTAGGTGTGAAAATTCCCCATATTGAAATCCAATTGCAACCTGGTCGGGATGTGGCTGGTTTAGTGGAGGCTGCTTGCACGAATTGGTATTTATTTCAGCAAGGGTATAATGCCGCAGAGGAGTTTTTTGAACGGATACAGAACGAATTGAAGGATCAAGAAAACGAATAGGTAATAAATGTAAAGAAAATTATGTGCTAATAAATTTCACTTGAGTTTCGCACCTTGGAAAACCAATAAATTGCCGAAACCCATTGTCATTACCATTTTGGGGCGGGAATGGTCTCGTCGGCAAATTTGAGTGCGGAGATCTTATTTTTGTCGACGATTCCTAATCTCGTCACCGATTTTGTGAGAGCCTTATTTTTGCCTACGAGTCCCAATCTCGTCACCGATTTGAGGGAAGTTCCCTTTTTGCCGACGTTTTTAATGTTTAGCGAAAGTTCACAGCCATCATAGTTGGTATCTTGAAAATAATCGACAAAGCACTTCACTTTTCAAATAATGAAAAATCTTTAAAAACCCCCTGAAAATGTGTCTGGATTTTTACTGAATCATATTAATTATTAAGAATTTGTGAACGGAGTCGTTTCATAATAGCGCTTTCAACCAGATGTGAACGATTACAACCAATTTTACGAAAAGTCCTTGCGAATAATTTGTGAAAAACTTCACATTGATATTGATTATTATCCTTTTTGTTTATATAATGAACTTAGATAACAAGGATGTCACTAAACTTGTTATCGGTCTTCATCAAAGAAATGATGAAGATTAATTCAACTAAAAAAGTAGGAAAAGATTTTTTACAAGTAATTTTTTGTAAAATAGGGACAAAAAATGTCTACGTGGGACATAGTTAGTCCTATAGGTGCACACTCTATCCCGCACAAACGGACACTAAATCTTCCTTAGTGGCTTAAGGAAAATCAAAGATGTAAAGGAGGAAGATAAGTGCCCGTAAGTGCCCGATTGGTTCAACTAACCATCAGTGGGGGGGATGGTTATCCCCACTGATGGAAGTTTCACTTTATCCCACACAAAAATAAAAAATGATAGGAGGCCTTTAACATGAGTACAAAAACATTGGCAAAAGAAGAAAAAACGGTGAATCCAACCGGAAATGAAGTGGATGAGTTAGTTGCTAAAGGTCAGAAAGCGCTGGAAGCATTTATGGATTACGATCAAGAGACCATTGATAATATTGTCAAGGAAATGGCTTTGGCAGGATTAAATGAGCATATGCGACTGGCTAAATTAGCTGTTGAAGAAACGAAACGCGGTGTTTATGAAGATAAAATTATCAAAAACTTATTTGCAACGGAATATATTTACCACGGCATCAAATACGATAAAACAGTAGGTGTGATTCGGGAAGATGACAATGAAGGCATTGTAGAAATTGCTGAACCAGTCGGTGTTGTTGCCGGTGTCACTCCGGTTACAAATCCGACATCAACAACGATGTTTAAATCGCTAATTGCCATTAAAACAAGAAACCCGATTATTTTCGCATTCCATCCATCGGCGCAACAATCAAGTAAAGAAGCAGCAAAAGTATTGTTGGAAGCAGCGATTCGTGCCGGTGCACCGGAAAACTGTATTCAATGGATTGAAGCACCGTCTATGGAAAAAACTGATTACTTAATGAAACACCCCGGTATTTCCCTAATTCTTGCCACAGGTGGATCGGGAATGGTAAAAGCCGCTTACAGTTCCGGAAAACCGGCATTAGGCGTTGGACCGGGTAACGTACCTTGTTATATTGAAAAATCAGCGAAGATCAAACGGGCTGTGAACGATTTAATTTTATCAAAAACGTTCGACAACGGGATGATTTGTGCATCCGAACAAGCAGTGATTATCGATGAAGAAATTTATGATGCCGTTAAACAAGAATTGATTGCGAACAATTGCTATTTTTTAACAGAAGAAGAAAAGAAAAAAGTTGAAAAATATGTGATGCGAGAAACCGGTGGCGTCAATCCGGCCGTCGTGGGACAATCTGCTAATAAAATCGCCGAAGCAGCCGGAGTCAGCGTACCGGAAAACACAAAAATCCTTCTTGCCGAAACGGTGAAAGTAGGACCGGAAGAACCGCTATCCGGTGAAAAATTAAGTCCGGTACTTGCTTGCTTTAAGGTTAAAAATTCAAAAGAGGGCATTCAACGGGCCTTAGAAATGTTGCATTACAACGGTATGGGTCATTCAGCGGTCATTCATTCTCAAAATGAAGAGGTTATTCGTGAATACGGCAGAAAGATGAAAGCCGGTCGTGTGATTGTGAACCAGCCATCATCCCAAGGTGCAATTGGTGATATTTATAACGCCTATATTCCATCTTTAACATTAGGTTGCGGAACATATGGCGGGAACTCCGTATCAACCAACGTTGGTACGTTAAACCTAATTAATAAAAAAATCATGGCAAAAAGGCGTGTTAACATGCAATGGTTCAAAATTCCACCAAAAATTTACTTTGAAAAAAATTCAACTCAATATTTATCGAAAATGCCGGATATTTCAAGAGCTTTTATCGTGGCTGATAAAGATATGGTCCGCCTCGGTTACGTCGATAAAGTATTGTATTATTTAAGAAAAAGACCGGACTATGTCCACAGTGAAATTTTCTCGGATGTAAAAACCGAACCTTCCGTTGAAGTGGTGATGAAAGGTGTCGAAGCGATGGCTAATTTCCATCCGGATGTTATTATCGCCGTTGGTGGAGGATCTGTTCTCGATGCAGCGAAAGGGATGTGGCTATTCTATGAACATCCGGAAATTGAATTCAATGGCGCAAAACAAAAATTCATGGATATCCGGAAACGCGTTTACAAATTCCCTGAATTAGGTAAGAAATCTAAACTCGTTTGTATCCCGACAACTTCCGGTACCGGTTCTGAAGTTACTTCATTTTCGGTTATCACGGATGAAGATCTCGATATAAAATATCCGTTGGCAGACTATGAATTAACACCGGATGTGGCTATTATTGACCCGAGTTTTGTGATGACGATGCCAAAATCAATTACGGCTGACACAGGTATGGATGTTTTGACCCATGCGATTGAAGCCTATGTATCAAATATGGCCAATGATTATACAGACGGCTTAGCCATTAAAGCTATTCAACTCGTTTTTGAATATTTACCAAAAGCTTATCATAACGGGAATGATGAACTGGCAAGGGAAAAAATGCATAATGCATCGACAATTGCAGGGATGGCATTCTCAAACGCATTCCTCGGTTTAAATCATAGTATTGCCCATAAACTTGGCGGAGCGTTCGGGATTCCACACGGACGGATGAATGCGATTCTACTGCCGCATGTCATTCGTTACAATGCACAAAAACCAACGAAATTTGCCACATTCCCGAAATATGAACATTTCATTGCCGATGAGCGTTATGCGGAAATTGCAAAGGCTCTTGGATTACCGGCTCGCACCACTGAAGAAGGGGTCGAAAGTTTAGTCAATGAAATTATTAAATTAGCAAAAGGAATCAATATCCCGATGAGTATGAAAGAAAACGGGGTAAAAGAAGAAGAATTAGAGGCACAAATTACGGAACTTGCCGACAAAGCATTTGAAGATCAATGTACAAATGCTAATCCGAAATTACCGCTAATTACAGAAATTGAAGAAATCATCCGCAAAGCCTATCAAGGGATTTAATTAAACCGCCATCTTGTAAGAGGGACATCTCTTTTGGATTCATTTTCGAAAGAGGCTGTCCCTCTTCTCTTTACTGTTATAAATGTGGTAAAATGTATGACAGTTAGGCAAGGGAGAGGATTAAGTGTACGCATATATTGTTGGAACCGTAGAATATATTAGTCCGCAATACATTGTTGTTGAAAATCATGGAATCGGTTATCAAATTTTTACACCGAATCCGTATATTTTTCGTCAAGATCAAACAAAACAGAAAATATATACGTATTTTCATGTACGGGATGATGCACATATTTTATACGGTTTTCAAACATTAGAGGAAAAACAGTTCTTTACAAAATTGATTAATGTTTCCGGTATTGGACCTAAAGGGGCACTTGCCATCCTTGCAGCAGGAGAGCCGAAGCAGATTGCCCATGCTATTGAGCAGGAAAACGAGAAGTTCTTAACTACTTTCCCCGGTGTCGGTAAAAAGACAGCAAGACAAATAATCTTAGATCTGAAAGGAAAACTGCAAGAATTTTTCAATGAACTTCCCGATCATGCTGGAGGAGACAGCAATGATATGGATGAGGAAAATCATGAACTCAAGGAGGCATTGTTGGCTCTTGAAGCGCTCGGCTATTCGAACAAGGAAATCAGGAAGGTCGCCGGAATGTTAAATACGGAAAACTTATCTACGGATCAATATATAAAATTAGCTTTAAAGAAACTGTCCCATTTATAAAAACGGACCCGTATACGAAAAGTTTCGTTACCACCTTAACGGGTAGTAGGACCTTCACCTCAAGTTTTTCGAGTTTACATAAAAGATAGGTGGGGAATGAGCTAAGTCCCAAGTAGGAAGTAGTTTTTCATTACCATATAGATGAGTACAAATGGGTTGCCGCAATTCTACAAAAGGAAGTAGTTTTCACCATATATATAGTTAAGTACGAATGAATCGCCGCCATTCCACAAAAGGAAGTAGTTTTTCATCACCATATAGAGGGGGATTGTCATGACAGAACGAATTATATCCGATCAAGCCGATTTTGAGGATCTATCTTTGGAACAAAATTTGCGCCCCCATTCGTTTGACCAATATATCGGACAAGATCAGGTGAAAAATAACTTAAAAATTTTTATCGAAGCAGCGAAAATGAGAATGGAAACTTTAGACCATGTCCTGTTATATGGTCCCCCGGGACTAGGGAAAACAACATTGGCAGCAATCATTGCCAATGAAATGGGGGGGAACTTACGGACAACATCAGGTCCCGCCATTGAACGGCCAGGTGATCTTGCTGCCGTGTTAACCGCCATTGAACCCGGTGATGTGTTATTTATTGATGAAATTCACCGTCTTAATCGTGCAATAGAAGAAGTCCTTTATCCGGCAATGGAAGATTTTTGCTTGGATATTGTGATTGGGAAAGGTGCCGGTGCTCGCTCGATTCGAATCGATTTGCCTCCCTTCACTTTAGTCGGAGCAACAACCAGGGCCGGGGCATTGTCTGCACCGCTAAGGGATCGATTTGGAGTTTTAAGCAGATTAGAGTATTATAAACCTGACCAGTTAATCGAAATCGTCTTTCGAACCGCCTCAATATTGGATGCTGAAATTGATGAAGGGGCAGCGAACGAAATTGCATTACGTTCCCGGGGGACACCGCGAATAGCAAACCGGTTACTCCGCAGGGTTCGTGATTTTGCCCAAGTGAAAGGTGACGGTACGATTACACGAGCACTGGCCAATGAAGCACTTGACCTGTTGCAAGTTGATCGATTGGGTTTAGACCATATTGACCATAAATTATTACGAGGTATCATAGAAAAATTTAACGGCGGGCCGGTCGGGTTGGATACAATTGCGGCAACAATCGGCGAAGAAGCAGAAACAATCGAGGATGTCTACGAGCCTTATTTATTACAAATCGGCTTTTTACAAAGGACACCGAGAGGAAGAGTTGTAACCGGAGCTGTATATGAACATTTTCACATGGAGGTTCCGAAAAAATGACAGGACTGGGAAAAATGTTGATGACCATCGGAGGCATTATCTTTCTTGTTGGCTTATTGATGCAGTTTATTAAAATTGGTAGGCTGCCCGGTGATATTATCATTCAAAAAGGTAACACAACCTTTTATTTTCCAATTATGACCTCGATATTATTAAGTATCGTCCTTTCTCTTATCTTTTTTATTATAAACAGATTTAGATAGAAGTTGGTGGGAAACAATGAAATTAGAAGACTTTGATTATTATTTACCGGATGAATTAATTGCCCAAACACCTTTACAAGATCGGGCCGCAAGCCGTTTAATGGTATTGAATAAACAAACGGGTGAAATTGAACATAAAATTTTTTCCGACATTATTCATTATTTGAACCCGGGAGATTGTCTCGTATTAAATGATACAAAAGTGATGCCGGCACGACTTTTTGGAATGAAAGAAGACACAAATGCCCATGTAGAAGTATTGCTCCTGAAACAAATTGAAGGGGACAAATGGGAAACGCTTGTAAAGCCGGCCAAACGGATTAAACCGGGAACAGTCATCAGTTTTGGCGGGGGTAAATTACATGCCAAATGTATAGATACGTTAGAATATGGGGGCAGAATATTCGAATTTCAGTATGACGGCATTTTTTACGAGATTCTAGATGAATTAGGGGAAATGCCGTTGCCTCCATATATTAAAAAACGGCTGGATGATGCCGATCGCTATCAAACCGTCTATGCCCGGGAAATCGGTTCTGCGGCAGCACCAACCGCGGGACTTCACTTTACTGAAAAATTGTTAGCGGACATTAAAAACAAAGGGGTCCATATTGCGTTTATTACGCTACATGTCGGTCTCGGGACATTTCGTCCGGTCAATGTTGAGTCTATAGAAGAACATGAAATGCATGCGGAATTTTATCATATGACTGAGGAAACAGCGAACTTGTTGAATGAAGTGAAGAAAAACGGCGGGCGGATCATTTCTGTCGGGACAACGTCAACAAGAACATTGGAAACCATTGCTGCACGCCATAATGGTTCTTTTGTTGCTGAAAGTGGCTGGACGGATATTTTTATTTATCCAGGGTTTCAGTTCAAGGCAATCGATTGTTTAATTACTAATTTCCATTTGCCAAAATCAACGCTCATTATGCTTGTCAGTGCGTTGGCCGGGAGAGAACATATCTTGCATGCCTACGGAACTGCGGTAAAGGAACGTTATCGTTTTTTCAGCTTTGGCGATGCGATGTTTATTCATTAAAAGAAAGGAGCAGCATGATTTGACTGCGATACGTTATGAATTAATAAAAACCGATAAACAAACGGGTGCAAGGCTTGGCATTTTGCATACACCACATGGTTCTTATGAAACACCGATGTTTATGCCGGTTGGAACATTGGCGACGGTAAAAACAATGTCACCTGAAGAATTAAAGGAAATCGGTGCCGGGGTTATTTTAAGTAATACGTATCATTTATGGTTACGACCGGGGCATGATATTGTGAAAGAAGCGGGCGGACTTCATCAATTCATGAACTGGGATCAGGCTATTTTAACTGATTCCGGCGGTTTTCAAGTTTTTAGTTTGAGTGAATTTCGAAAAATTGAAGAAGAAGGTGTCCATTTCCGTAATCATTTGAACGGGGACAAGCTGTTTTTATCTCCGGAAATATCGATGGAAGTTCAAAATGCGCTCGGTTCCGATATTATGATGGCTTTTGACGAATGCCCACCTTATCCGGCAGAATATGATTACATGAAAAAATCGGTGGAGCGGACATCACGATGGGCTGAACGCTGTTTGAAAGCACATAAACGCCCGAAAGATCAAGGACTTTTCGGGATCGTTCAAGGCGGCGAGTATGAAGACTTACGAAAGCAAAGTGCCGAAGATCTCGTATCTCTTGATTTCCCGGGCTATGCAGTTGGTGGGCTGTCGGTCGGGGAACCAAAAGAGACAATGAACCGGATGCTAGAATTTACGACACCGCTTTTGCCGGCTGATAAACCGCGCTATTTAATGGGTGTCGGTTCGCCGGATTCCTTAATTGATGGTGCCATTCGCGGGATTGATATGTTTGACTGTGTGCTGCCAACCCGGATTGCTCGTAACGGTACCGTTATGACATCAACCGGCCGACTTGTTGTGAAAAATGCCAAATATGCCCGTGATTTCGGTCCGCTTGATGAGCATTGTGATTGTTATACTTGTCGTAATTACAGTCGTGCCTATATCCGACACTTAATTCATACAAATGAAATATTAGGATTTCGACTTTGTACTTATCATAACCTCTATTTTCTGTTAAAATTAATGGAGCAAGTCCGTCAAGCGATTCGTGAAGAGCGTCTTTTGGACTTTCGTGAACAATTTTTTGAACAATATGGGTTTAATAAACCTAATGCAAAAAATTTCTAATAGAGAGGAGGAAACAAATTGAATCAAGGAACATACAGTATTCTCATGTTAGTTTTGATGTTTGTCATTTTTTATTTCCTGTTAATCAGACCTCAGCAAAAGCGTCAAAAAGCAGTACAGCAAATGCAATCAAGTCTGGAAAAAGGGGATAAAGTAGTAACTATTGGCGGTCTCCATGGCTTTATCGACTCCATTGATGAAAGTACAGTTGTTATTAAATGTGGAGATGGCAGCCGTCTTACATACGAGCGTAGTGCTATTCGTGATGTGTTAGAAAAAGCGAATAAATCGTAGGAAATGTTTTCCGTGATGATGAATACCCAGCCCTATAAAAAGAGCTGGGTTTTTTCAAAGATAAAAAGAACTGAATTTTATTTAATCCTCAAAATCAAGCTTGCCGTGAACGGTTTCCCATCATATTTACCCCGAGAATACCTCCCATAACAGCAGTTAGCGTAAAGCAAATATAATAGATTGTTTGTTCCATATTAAAAACAGAATCATATCCAAAAAAATGAAACAAGAAATTAATCACTGTATATAATATTCCGGTTAATCCTCCCAGTAGCCATCCTTTTTCCTTTCCACGGCCGCCTGCAACAAAACCCCCAATGAATAAGGAAATAAACGATATGACTGTAATGATTAAACTAAGTTGTCCCTCTTGAACAGATGAAAACTTGAGAATTAATGAGAATATCAAGCTAAATAGTGCGGCAACCACATAAACGACACCTAAACCGACAAATACAGAACTGCTTAATCTTCTTGTATCCACATAGAGTCCCCCCATAGTCATGGCATTAAAACTGATATTGGTACAAGCATATTCAGAGCTTGGCAAAAATAGAATCTCTTTTATTAAATTTTCAACTCATTTAATAATGAATAAGGAATGAAAACAAAGGAAAACTAATTTGAAGAGAAACGGGGGATATGATATGGAAATATATGGAATTATTTCTTTACGAGTAGTAGTTGTTTATTTGTTAATTGTCCTCATTTTTCGCTTGATGGGGAAAAGGGAAATTGGAGAGTTAGGGATTATCGATTTAGTTGTGTTTATTATGATTGCTGATATTGCCGTCATTTCCATTGAAAGATACAACGAATCTTTTTTTAAACCACTGTTACCAATGGGAATTTTAGTTCTCATTCAAGTTATTTTTTCGCATTTCTCATTAAGAAGCCGAAACTTCAGAAAGCTGGTCGACGGTGAACCTTCAATTATAATAAAAGACGGGAAAATACTCGAGAAACAAATGAAAAAACAAAGATACAATTTCGACGATCTCCTCATGCAACTGAGAGAAAATAATATTCGTTATATTTCCGATGTTGAATTTGCAATTTTGGAACCAACCGGGAAATTATCTGTCTTAAAAAAGGAAAAAAATAAAACCGGCTACACGGTTGGACTGATTATCGATGGGGAACTGCAAGAAGAAAAATTATCAGAGTTAAATTTGAATAAGGAATGGTTATATGATGAATTAAATAAAAGAGGGATTAAAAATCTGAAAGAAATATCTTTTTGCAGTTACGAAAACGGCAAGCTTTATATTGATAAAAATAACTAATAATATAAGGTCCCTTTAGTGAAAGGACCTTATATTTTTTTAACTCTATCTAAACAATTGCCATCAAAAAAAGTGTTATTTTCTGTTTGGACTGATTAAAGATACCGCTTTTTGAATGTCTCCTTTATTAATCACTTTTAAAAATAACAAGAAAAGGAAATAAATTCCGCACATCACGATAACAGTTGCAAAAATTGCAAATAGTAAGGGCAGCTGAACTGCAAAAATGGGATATAGATACTTTCCGGCAAAACCCGTAAGTACGGTTGTAATCAAAATTTTTGCATAGTAACCGGCATAAAAAGTAAGTGGGATCACCTTTAAAATGGTTGCATAATGAAGTAATGTTACCAGTACAAAGCCAACAACAATGCCAATGGCAACCCCATTAATACCAAAGCTTGGATTGGAAGCAAGAGTGAAAATAACCGCTAACTTCACCACAGCACCAATTAAACTGTTAATCATGGCGGCCCGGGCCAAATCTAATGCTTGAAGTGCTGATTGTAACGGGGATTGTAAATATTGCAATAAGATGAACGGTGCAATTAGTTTAATAAAAAATGCACCGCTTAAAGAATTATATAACATTTCCATTAACGGACCGGCAAGAACAAGCAAAATAATGACCGGCAAAGCACCTGTTAACACACAAAATTTCAATGCTTGTTGGATCCGCTTTTCCACCGTTGCGTATTGTTTTAATGAATGGGCTTCACTAATGGCAGGGACAAGGGAAGTGCTTAAGGCAACCGTTACAAAAGAAGGCAGCAATAATAACGGCATGGCAAATCCGGTCAAAGCACCGTATTGCTTTGTCGCCATCATGGCACTTACACCGGCAATGGCTAACGCTTGGGTAACAACAATCGGTTCTAAAAACCAGGAAACAGAACCAATCATTCTGCTGCCGGTCGTTGGTATACCGATACTCATTAATTCTTTAAAAATCGTTTTTGTCTTACTCAAGCTTTTAAAAAAGTTCTTTCGTAATGGAAACGCTTTTCGAATTTTAAACATCGTTAATAAATAAAGTAAAGAAATGAACTCTCCAATTACCGTAGCGATCATAACCGCTGATGCTGCATACTCGATTCCATAAGGTAAGAAAATTCTCGTTAAGATCATAATAAAAATGATTCGCACCGTTTGTTCAATCAATAGCGAATAAGCGGAGGGTTTCATATTTTGCTTCCCTTGAAAATATCCGGCAATTACCGAGCTAACTGCTATAATCGGAATTACCGGACTAATGGCAAGGATAGGATAAATAATTCTTGCATCCGTAAAAACAGTTTTCGCTAAAATAGGTGCACCAAAAAAGAGTACCGGTGTAAAAATTAACGATAAGGTCAATGTTGTCATTAACGAAACAACCAGTATTTTCTTTACCTTTGCCGAATCTCCCTTTGCATCCGCTTCAGCCACCCTTTTGGAAATGGCGACCGGTAAGCCAACTTGTGTCAATGTAACAACTAAAGAAAATGTAGGATAAGCCATCATATATAAACCTACACCCTCTTCACCAATCAATCTTGCTATTAAAATCCGATTAAGGAATCCGAGCATTCTTGTGATAAGACCGGCAACTAAGAGGATGATTGTTCCTTTTAGAAATTTAGACATTTTTGTTCCCTGCCTTCTCAAATGGGATTTTTTTTTATACAATGATATATATGCAAATTTGTGGACAACCTTGCTAACAATTTTAATCATTGCTTATCAAATCGTTATATTTGGAAGAAGGTGGGGATTACTTTGACTGTTCATCTCTATGAAAAATACCGAGAAGATGTTGCCGTTGTCTTGAGTTCGAAGCTGGATGAATTTAAAGTATTTGACTATGATCAAGTTTCTGAAGATGACTTATGGAATTTTTTACTTACAAAAAAATGGAGAAAACCGCGGGAAGATGTACATATTTATGAAATAGTCCGCGATATTTTGAATGTGAAGGTCAGCGATTTTATTTCCTTTCAAACAGTCGAACATTTAAAGGGTCCTGATTGGTTCTCGGATGCGGGAGCGGGTGAACTAGAAGAATTGTTAAAAAAATAGGAAAAATTGACAGCTTGTAATGGTTGTAACATAATGTACATGGTAATAAATGATATTGAAACCTCATATAAAAACATTTTTCATAGCTAATATGGGTGTTCTCTTTAAGGGAGGATTTTTAAACAGATGATTAAACGTAGCAGAATGATTGCTTTTTTTCTTCTCGTTATTTTATTTGCCAGCTTGCTTGGTACGACGACAAATCCTATTCTTGACCGAATCAAGCTAGGACTTGACTTGCAAGGTGGATTTGAAGTACTTTATCAGGTTCAACCGGTAAATGATGGGGATAAGATTACTCAGGCTACATTGGCCAGTACAGCAGAAGCACTGAGTAAACGGATTAATGCTTTAGGTGTCAGTGAACCAAGAATCGATGTAGAGGAAGGAAATCGTATCAGGGTTCAACTGGCAGGGATAAAGGATCAAAAACAAGCAAGGGAAATGTTATCAACAACGGCAGAGTTATCTTTCCGTGACTCTGAAGATAATAAATTACTTGATGGTACGGATCTTGTCCAAGGAGGCGCAAAACAATCCTATGACCAAAACGGCAAGCCAAACGTCACCTTAAAATTGAAAGATGCTTCGAGATTTGCCAAGGCGACGGAAAAAGCTATGGAAAAGACCCCTTCCGTGATGGTTATTTGGCTTGATTTTGATGAAGATAAAGACTCCTATGCAAAAGAGGCCGGAAAGGAAAATCCAAAATATATTTCTGCACCGATGGTTTCAAAGGTTATCAATAGTCGCGATGTGGAAATTACAGGGAATTTTACTGTAGAAGAGGCAAAAACATTGGCTGAACTATTAAACGCCGGTGCTTTACCTGTTAAGTTGAAAGAAATTTATTCTACGTCGGTCGGAGCTCAATTTGGTTCTGATGCTTTACAATCTACCGTATTAGCCGGAATTATTGGAATAGCTGCCATCTACCTCTTCTTAATTGTCTATTACCGCTTGCCGGGTCTGGTTGCTTGTATTGCCTTATCGGTTTATATTTGGATGCTTTTAGCTGTTTATGATGGACTCAATGCGGTTCTGACCTTACCGGGTATTGCAGCGCTTGTATTAGGTATTGGGATGGCGGTCGATGCAAATATTATCGCATACGAGCGACTTAAAGAGGAGATTAAAGTAGGGCGCTCCCTTCAAGCTGCTTTTAAAGAATCAAATAAAACATCATTTGTCACGATCTTTGACGCCCAAATTACGACGCTCATTGCCGCTGTTGTTCTATATATTTATGGACAAAGTTCTGTCAAAGGCTTTGCAACAATGCTTATTATCAGCTTATTAATCAGTTTCATCACAGCTGTATATTTATCCCGTTTCTTATTGGGCCTGCTCATTCACAGCAATTGGTTTAACCATAAATTAGTCTGGTTTGGTGTAAAAAAACAAGATGTTCATGATATCAAACAGGGTGTCGAAACAGTCGATCTTCCTACCCGCTTTGATAAAATTGATTTTGTGAAACGAAAAAATGTATTTTTTACGTTATCCGGAGTTTTACTTGCACTAGGTATCGTTATGTTGCTTATCTTCCGGTTAAACTTGTCCATTGACTTTACCAGTGGTACCCGGATTGAAGTATCCTCGGATAAACCTTTAACGACAGAAACAGTGAAAAGTGAATTAGCAAAATTTGATATTGAAACGGATGATATTGTTTTATCCGGTGATAATAACAACAGTGCCGTCGCTCGTTATAAAGGCAGTTTATCTCAAAATGAAATCAATGAATTAAAAGATTACTTCCATGAGAAATATGGTGCCGATCCGAATGTTAGTGTCGTTACTCCGACAGTTGGCCGGGAATTGGTAAAAAATGCCATTTATGCTGTACTGATTTCATTAGCCGGAATCATCATTTACACTGCATTCCGCTTTGAATGGAAAATGGGGACTGCGGCGATCTTAGCATTAATCCATGACTCGTTCTTTATGGTAGCAGTCTTTAGTATTTCGAGACTTGAAGTTGATCTCAATTTCGTAGCGGCCGTTTTAACCATTATCGGGTTTTCCATTAATGATACGATTGTTACATTTGACAGGATTCGCGATCATATGAAGAAAAAGAAGAGAATCCGTACGTATCAAGAATTGGAAGATATTGTTAATAAAAGCTTGCGTCAAGTGTTGACACGTTCCATTAATACTTCACTTTCAACATTATTGCCGATCATTTTCTTATTATTAATAGGTAGTCAGGCAATTTGGAACTTCTCCCTTGCCATGCTGGTCGGTTTAATTGTCGGGGTTTATTCCTCCATCTTTATCGCCGCTCAATTATGGCTCGTATGGAAAGGCAAAGAATTGAAGAAAAAAGGTGTATTGATTACGTATAAAGAAAAGAAAAAATACTCTGATCAACCGGTTGTGTAATGATGAATCCGACTCGCTCCTACCTTAGGGGCGTTTTTTTTCTAATCCTCTCATTGATTCACTTCTATTCCTCTAGTATAATAGATGAGTTGAGAGGTGAAAGGAAATATGTTGCAAGCAAAGACGCGTTGGGCGGTTCGAGAAGGAAATCGTCAAAAAGCGGAACAATTAATGAATGAACTGCAGTTGACACCTCTAGTAGCAAATTTATTAGTCAATCGAGGTTTAGATACGGCTGAAAGTGTAAAGAAATTTTTAAATCCGGATGAAGAGTTTCACCATCCTTTTTTGCTTAATGATATGGATATATGTGTTGAACGAATTTTTCGGGTAATTCGAAATGGTGAGCGAATGGTCGTGTATGGCGACTATGATGCCGATGGAGTAACAAGTACTTATGTATTATTGAAAACATTACGTGAACTCGGTGCGGATGCCGATTTTTATATACCAAATCGCTTCACGGAAGGATACGGCCCAAATGAAAAAGCATTTCGAACACTGAAAGAAGCCGGTTATCATTTAATTATCACGGTTGATAACGGAATTGCCGGGATTCATGAAGCAAAAGTGGCAAAAGAAATTGGTATTGATTTAATCATCACCGATCATCACGAACCCGGACCGGAACTCCCGGATTGTTTGGCGATTATTCATCCGAAGAGGGCTGATTCCAATTACCCGTTTAAAGATTTAGCCGGTGTCGGTGTCGCGTTTAAATTGGTGACAGCTCTTTTAGGGAAAGTTCCGGAAGAATTGCTTCCATTTGCAGCAATCGGAACTATAGCTGATTTAGTACCTCTCAAAGATGAAAATCGCTTGATAGTAAAAAAAGCATTACCTCTCTTACAATCGTCGGATCATTTTGGTTTAAAGGCGTTAATGCGGGTTGCCGGAATCAATCAGCAAGAATTAAATGAAGAATCAATTAGTTTTGGACTAGCCCCGCGGATAAACGCTCCCGGAAGATTATACCATGCCGGTATGGTCGTTGATTTATTTTTGGCAAATGATAAAGATGAGGCTGAACAATTGGCCCATGAAATTAATGAAATCAATAAAGAAAGACAAGAAATCGTCGATAAAATAACTGTTGAAGCGATTGAGGAAATTTCTCAATCATCAAATTACATAGACGATCAGGTCATTGTTGTCGGTAAGGAAGGCTGGCATGCAGGGGTCATTGGCATTGTTGCTTCCAGATTAGTGGAAAAATTTTATCGGCCGGTTATTGTTTTTTCTTTTGATCAAGCAACCGGATTGGCTAAGGGTTCGGCAAGAAGTATTCCAAAATTTAATATGTATCAAAATTTGTTCCAATGTAAAGAACTTTTGCCGCATTTTGGAGGACACCCGATGGCTGCCGGGCTGACTATGAAAATCTCAGATGTTCCGGAATTAAGGGAACGGTTGAACCGGTTGGCAAGTGAACAATTAGATGAAGAGGATTTTATCCCGGTTACTGAAGTCGATGGGATGATTCCATTGGAGGATATCCATTTGCAATCTGTTAAAGAATTGCTTCAGTTTGCCCCGTTTGGAACAGAAAATCCAAAACCATTGCTTTTAATAAATGATATTCAATTGCCACAAATCAAAAAAGTCGGTGCAGAGAAAAATCATCTGAAAGCAATCATTGAAAACCATTCGGCTCAACTTGATTGTATCGGTTTTCATATGGGGGATCTTGCCGATGAAATATCACCATTATCGAAAGCTTCGGTCATTGGAGAGTTAGCGATTAATGAATGGAATCATGTCAGTAAACCGCAGTTCATATTAAAAGATATTTGTATTGATGAATGGCAATTGTTTGATTATCGCGGTAACCGAAGAATCGACCAGTGGATTCATCAAGTACCGGAAAAAAGCAGTAAACTGATTGTTTTTCGCGAATCCACCGTCAACCAAATGAATTTATCCGAATTCGCTGCCGGTCTTGAAATCATCCATTCTGAAGCCTCAGCGAAAAATTGTGATATCGACGGAATGAACATTGTTCTAATTGATTTACCCCAATCAAAAAAACAATTAGAGTCATTATTGGCTGGAAAGCAGGTTGCAAGAATTTATGCCCATTTTTATCAAGACGATATCGAACTCTTAAATACGATGCCGACAAGAGAACATTTTAAATGGATGTATGCATTCTTGTGTAAAAAAGGTGTGTTTGATTTCCGGCGTTATGGAGCCGAATTGGCGAAATATAAAGGATGGTCACTTCATACCATAAAATTTATGCTAACGGTGTTTTTTGAACTGAATTTTGTTACAATGGATAATGGTATTCTTTCAGTTATAAAAAATCCGTCAAAACGAGATTTATCAGAATCGAAAACTTACCAATTAAGACAGGAAATTATTCAATTGGAAAAAGAGTTGCTCTTTTCATCCTATAAACAATTAAAAAATAGTCTCGATAGATTTATCGGTACCGCAAATATGAAGGAGGCAAAGGCATGGATTTAGAAAAATATATTGCGATAGTTGAAGATTGGCCAAGTAAAGGAATTAGTTTTAAAGATATTACGCCGTTAATGGCCGATGGAGCTGCGTTTAAGTATGCAACTGAACAAATTGTTGAGTATGCGAAAAAAAAACAAATTGATATTGTCGTCGGTCCGGAAGCTCGCGGCTTCATCATTGGTTGCCCGGTTGCTTATGCTTTAGGCGTTGGGTTTGCGCCAGTACGTAAAGAAGGGAAACTTCCTCGGGAAACAATTAAAGTAGAATATGGCTTGGAATATGGTAAGGATGTCCTGACCATTCATAAAGATGCGGTAAAACCCGGACAACGGGTGTTGATTATTGATGATTTATTGGCAACCGGCGGGACGATTGAAGCAACCAAAAAATTAGTTGAACAATTAGGCGGAATCGTAGTTGGTGCGGCATTTCTTATTGAATTAACGTATTTAAACGGTCGGGAAAAATTATCAGGCATCGATTTAAAAACTTTGATTCAATACTAGTTCGTTTTTTGGGCTTGGCTTTTTCGCCAAGCTATTTTTTAAAAGATAAGAAAGTATAAAAATACAAGTAAATAACTTAGAATTAGTTTTATTGTCTAGCTCCGAGCGCCAGCGACTGAGAAACTAACTCCCCT